>JBDHAI010000346.1:0-3030 GCA_039588155.1 Gemmatimonadota bacterium
CGAGCTCGCCCGCTCGGCCGACGTCACGGCCTGGATCAACGTGCGCTCCAGCTTCCCGATGGAGACCCGCGCCGCCATCGGTAAGGTCTGGGCGGACCGCGACGGCGACGGAATCCAGGACGCCGACGAGGCCGGCGTCGAAGGCATCGACGTCTGGACCGAGGACGGAGTGGTCGCCAGCACTGACAGTGAAGGCAAGTTCTCGTATCGCAACATCCGGCGCGGACGTCACGCCTACCGGCTCGATCCATCGACCGTACCGATGGGCTATCGCCTCGTCGAGAGCGCCACGGGCTCCGACCTCGTCATCAAGGACTCCGACGGTTGGACCACGCCGCGCATCAACTTCCGCCTCGTACCGCGTGAGGCCCAACTCCGCGAAGTGCGACTGCCGGTGAGCTGGAGCTTGCAGGCGCGGCCGCTCGAGGGTCCGGATCTCGAGAAGATCTGCGGTGCGGCGATGGCGGACGAGATCAGCACGCTTTACTTCGAGACGAACAGCGCCCAGCCGCCCATCGACACGGACTTCATTCGCCGAGCAGCTGAGGCGCTCGAGAACGGACCGGAGTGCTGGCTGGAAGTCGCCGGACACGCCGACCCGCGTGCCGTGCACGGCGGACCCTACCAAGACAATTGGGAGCTCTCCCGGGCCCGGGCGGAGAGCGTAGCGTATCGGCTGCTCGAGATCGGCTTTGAGAGCCCCAAAGTCGCCATCCGCGGCTACGGCGACAGCCAGCCGCTGGCGACGGGCGACGACTCCCTCTCGAATCAGATGAACCGGCGCGTCGAGTTGAAGTTGGTGGCACCGCCTTACTGGTCGGGCCAAGAGACGCCGGTGGTGGAATACGAAGCGGTCATCATCAACGACTACGATGTGACACTCACGGGACTCAGCCTCCGCTTCGAGCCCGGCGTCGACTCGGCGGTGGCCGTCCGCGACTCCATGCTCCTGAGGCTTCCCGCCAACCCAGTTGCACTCCCCGCCATCGCGCCCCGCTCGCGCCTCGTCGTGCGCGGCTGGACCCACGCCGACACCGATTCGGTGCTGGCGGTTCTCGAGAACCGCGAGCTGTCGACGGAGAGCCCGCTGTTGGCGCAAGTTCATAACCCGCTCAAACCCGTGGCCGGTATCATCAGCAAAATCGCGATCGTCGACGAACTGCCCAGGCCCTCGTCGGTCCCGGCCGGCGCCAGCGTGGACATCGTTCTCGAGCCCGAGAGCGCCGGCTGGCCCGAGGTCGCCTTCCCGCTACCGGCGGGCTGGGACTATGAGATCGGTTCCGTGCGACGCGCCAGCGTGATGGCCGGGGATCCGGAGCTGCGACGCGACCGCTCGGGTGACCCCTGGCTCTTCTGGCGCCTCGATGACGCGTATCCCAGCCTCGTCTCGCTGCGCCTGCGTCCGGCCGGCGCGCCCGAGGCCGCACAGACCGTCGCCATCCCAGCCCTCCGTTCCGAGGAGGAGCGTGAGGAAGATCGGCGACGCGCGTTCGTCGCCGGGCCGGGCATCGAGGTCTTCGAGCCTCGCGACGGCATCGTGCTGAAGAGCGACCGACTCTACGTCGGCGTGCGCGGCGAGCCCAACGCGCCCGTCGCTCTGTTCGACGGCGACTCGCTGGTCGCCGAGGCCCTGGTGCGCGTCGACGGCATCCACGACTTCATCGCCATACCGCTCTCCCGCGGTCCGCACAACTTGCGCGTGCGGATGAAGAATTCCTGGGGACAGGAGCGCTGGGACAGCCTGGCCGTCCACGTGACCGGTCTACCCGAAGTGATCATCACCGACCAGGACACCGTCTCCCTCGTCGCCGACGGGCACACGCGGGCGACGGTCCACGCCCGAGTCCTCGACGGCTGGGGCATACCGGTCGTCAACCCGGTGAACGTGACCGCCAGCGCCGAAGGCGCGGAGCCGCTCGGTGACGACGCCGATCCTTCGTCCGTCGGTCTGCAGCTGCGTTCCGATCCGGCCGGCTGGCTGAAGATCGACTTGCAGCCGGGCCACGACGTGGGGAACGGAACATTGCAGCTCAGCGCCGGCGACGCGAAGACCACGGTCGAATTAGAGGTTCTCCCGGCGATCCGTCCGCTGATGGTCACCGGCGTGGGTCAGGTGGGCGTGGGTGCGGCGCCTGACGCGTTCGGATCCGTCACCGCCCGCGGCCGCCTCGATGAGAAGACTTCGGTCACCCTCAGTTGGGACAGCCGCAAGCTGGATGCGGGACGCGAGTTCTTTGGCCGCGGCTACGATCCTCTGGAAGAGGCACAGTACCCGCTGCTCGGTGATGCCAGCCAGGAACGCGCGCTCAGCGCCTCGGACGGCGTGTTCTCGGCCCGGGTCGAGCGCGGCTACGACTGGCTCGCCATGGGTGACGTGACGACGAACGACTTCAACAGCGGCCTGAACCTCTCCAGGTACCAGCGCGCGCTGCCCGGCGCCGCGGTTCGTTATGCCACCGGCCCCGTGGTTTGGAAAGGCTTCGGCAGCTCCACCACCCAGAGTCTCAAGCAACTGCAGATCCGCGGTGCCGGCGTCTCGGGTCCCTACGCGCTGGAGCCGGACATTCGCCCGGGTACCGACCAAATCGTGATCGAGACGCGTGAGCGCGAGAACGCCGCACACGTGATCAGTCAGCAGACACTGGCGCGATTCATCGATTACCAGATCGACTACAAGAACGGCACGCTGCTGTTCAAGCGACCGGTCCCGGCCGCCGACGTCTACGAGAACCCGGTCTTCATCGTCGTCAGCTACGAAGCCAAGAGCGGCGGCGACCGTGAAGTGGTTTGGGGCCTGCGGGCGGCCACCGATGCCAGCAACTTGATCGAATCCTCGGCGGTCGACTCGCTGCGCATCGGCGCCACCTTCGTCAACGACAACCAGGCCAGCAGTCAGCTCAACATGGCGGGCGCCGATCTGCGGCTGGTGAGCTACGGCGCGCTGGACGTGGGCGCCGAAGTCTCCTACGCCGAGTCGCGCGACTCAGCGGGCTTCGCCACGGCGATCGACGGTACCGTGCGACTCCTGGG
>JBDHAI010000347.1:0-3004 GCA_039588155.1 Gemmatimonadota bacterium
AAGAGGCTGGGGAGGAGCCACCGCGCCGCCGGACGCCAGCCTTTTCAGGAGAGCCTCGCGCTCCCCGGTGTCCAGTATGTTGACGAGTTCACTCAGGAACGCGCCAGTGTCCGCCGCGTCGACGGCGGCGTGCGCGATCTTGGCAAGTTTTCTCAATGCTCATCTCCTCGTGGCTGGCGCCTACTCGCAGGCGCTCATCTCCTGATCCGTGGCCTCGATCCAGCTTGAGATGAAGTTTGCGACGGCACCCATCGTAACGTCACCAATCTCATCGCGGACCTGCTCGATGGCCTGCTCGATGTTCTCAAGGTGCTGGTTGGACATTGTGTCCATCTCGTTGCGAAGTCCCATGGTTGTTGCTCCTAGATGCGGTTGTTGTCCCCCGCACCCTACCCCGCGCCGCGCCCGGCGTAAGTCCCTTTCCCTACCCATCCCTCTCCGCTACCCGCCCGGCGATCCACACCTCGACCTCGCTCTCCAGGAAGGCCACGCGGTGCGGCCCAAGAGGCACCGGCCTCGGGAAGGTCTCCGCCGCGATCAGGCGGTAAATGTGTGTCTTCGAGAGGGTCGTTCGGCTCAGAACCTCTCGCAGAGACAGCAGGCGCTTACTCATCTTGTCATTCTCCGACTTGTTCAGCCGCGAGTATACGCCGCCGCGCCGAGCGAGAATTTAGGGCTTATTCCTCCGCCTCCGCCGCCGCTCGACAGTCTGCTGGATGCCGTAGCAGTTGCGGGCGGTGTACCTGGCGTCGAGTTCCTGGACGATCAGCAGAAAGAACCGGCCCGCCGGGTTGAACGCGAGGAGGTTCGTTCGAGGATCATCACCATCCGCGAACGGATCACGCGGGTAGTCCGGCCTGAATTTCTTCTTTTCCAACACCTCCAGCCACCACCGCCGCACCAGTTGGTAGACCGGGTAAAGCGGCGCGATCGGCGGCGGGTCCGGTCGTGTGCTGGTTCGGTTCTTGCTGGGGTTGCCGCGACCGCGATGGTAGTGCCGTCTCCAGTGCTCGTCCCAGTCCTCCAGGCCCTCGCCCGCCATGTCGCCATAGTCGTGTACCACCTTGTCCCGGTCCCAGTGCTTCCTCATCCACCCCTCGATCTCGTCCGGGTCCTCGGGCCTTCTATTTTCAGCCCCCCAGTTCTCCGCCAGCCGCTCACTGGGCCTGTCCGGGTCGGCGGGGCCCTCCCAGTCGTCCAGCGCAGCCGTGTAAACCTCCTGGGTGTCGCGCAGCAGCTGGCGCAGCGTGTCCTCGTGCGGTCCTAGCTTCGTGCCCTTGGGCTTCTTGTGCAGCCGCTCGCGAAAGCCTGGCTCCTCCATCTGCTCGATGATGAATGGAACCGGGTCATACTTCATGACACAACGCCCAGGACGTGCTCCGCATAGTCGGCCAGCGCCGCGCGCTTCTCATCCATATAGTCGTGCTTGTTGTAGGTGCGCTGGAGGCCGGGCTTGGCGTGGCCCAAGATGGCGTCGCGCACCTCCCGCGTGGCGCCGAGATCGGCCAGCCGTGTCTCGCAGGTAACGCGAAGGTCATGAATACGGTAGCGCGGGAGCGTGGCGTCGGGTTCGTCGCGCCGCAGCGTGGCCAGCGCCAGCTCGTCTAGCTGCCTCTTGGCCTTGGAGAAGCCCGATACCGGCACGTGGCCTGCGCGCGTAGAGAACAGGCAGTCGCCCTCTAGCACCGGCAGGGCCTCGACAATCTCCCACGCGGGGCCGGACAGGGGAACAACGTGATCGCGACCACTCTTATGCCGTGCGGCTGGAATTTCAAGCGTTCGAAGGTCAAAGCTGATCTCCGACCGGGTTGAGTTCGCCCACTCCCCGCGCCGCTGGCCGGTAAGTATGAGAAGCTGGAGCATCGGTCCCATCGGGTAGCCCAACGCGACCGTTCCAGCCCAGACCGCGCACAGCTCGGCATCGTCCAGCGCTCGGCCCGCGTCGTCGTTGGGGGCCAGGTCGCGCCTCTTCATCCCGTGCACCGGGTTGTCCGTGACGATCTCCCGGTCCAGCGCGAACTCGAACAGACGGTGCAGATGCTTTCGCGTCTCGCGGGCGGCACCAACCCGCTCTTCTGCAACCAGTGCGTCTAGGATCGAGTGCACGTCCGCGCGGCGGACGTCGCGGATTGGACGATCACCCAGCCCAGGAAGAACGTGCAGCGCCAGGCACCGCTGGATATTCCGCCAGCTCGCCACAGTCCGCTTGGCATCCTGCTCGATGAAGCGGCGGGTCACCGCCTCGACCGTATTGGTATGCCGGATGAGGTTCTGCTGGCGGCGCTCCGGGCGCGGGTCACGGCCCTCGCTGACCACCTCCAGTATCTTGCGCGCTTCCTCTCGTGCCTTCGCTATGCTGAGTGCTGGGTGCTGGCCCAGGGTGATGCGGTGTTGTCGCCCGGCGAGCAGCCGTCCGGTCGGGCTGACCCCGCCCTCGCCGGGCACCTTGTAGATTACGCTGAACGACCTCAGCCCGCTGGGCGTAACGCGCACAACAAGACCGGGCACGATGTCGTCGCCGACCTCCAGCCGCCCCGCCTTGGGCGGGCGCAGCCGCTTGATTGTCGGCTCGGTGAGCCGTCGCCTGTGAATTGCCATATATGTTCCTTCCCCGGCTGGGGGAGCCGTGGGGGAGCCAAAATAGCCAGTTTCCCACGGAACCGCTCGGAACTGAGTATGGCTTATTGTTGCAGAGAAAACAATCGCTTGCTGCGACAGGAGGTTACTAGTAGGAACTAACGGGAACCCTCGGCCCTACGCTTGCCAAGGTTGGGGTCGTGAGTTCAAATCTCATCGCCCGCTCCAATTCCTTCAAAGGGTTGGCAAGAACGCGTCAGAAGAGACGGCGGCGCTGGATATCCGCTATCACCAATAGCGGACATCCAAAGCGGGCCCGATTCCGAGTTGTTCCACACTCTTGGCTGATGAGAGACGTTCCAGCCATGCTGGTGGCACGTCTATACCCCTGACACCGGAGATTCGCGGGCCGGGGCCGCGGCGCGCG
>JBDHAI010000348.1:0-2995 GCA_039588155.1 Gemmatimonadota bacterium
GATCCCGGTCGCCATACTTGGGCTCTTGCACCCGGCCATCGCCGAGGCGGCCATGGCGATGAGCTCGATCAACGTGGTCCGCAATAGTGCGCGCCTCAGGAACGTGGACATCACAGGCCCTTAACAACGCGTGCCGGACGACGTCACGGATCGTTGACGCAGCGGCGAGGCTGTCGGAACGGACTCGCCGGAGCTTAGTTTGTTCTATCCTCGGGCGCGACATGGGGGTCGAGATGATCTCACCAGCTAGACCCTGGAAGCGGTGGTGGGCAACCGTAGGCTTCCCGGCCTGCTTGATCGTGCTCGCCTGCGCCGACTCCACCGAACCGGGGCCGGCTCCCACTTTCTATTCGGCGTCGGTGGAAGCGAATCCGGTCAATACGATCAGCGCCATAGTATCAGTGGAAGCGGCCCGGTTTGACAGTGTCCGCGTACGCTATTTCGCTGGCGCTGTGCCGGAGCAGCTGACGCCGGGCTTCTCGTTCGAGGGCGACAGCACGATCGAGGTCCCGGTGCTGGGCCTCGACACGGCGTCGGAATATTCGTTTGAAGTGATCCTGACCCGGGCCGGTCGACCGGACAACATCGCCGACACCCTCGCATTCAGTAGTGGATCGCTCCCCGAGTGGGTTCCGCTCAGCGGCGCAGCCGGGAGCAACGCCACCCCCGGCTACGTCTTGCTGGGCTATCCGGAGGGCCCGGTTATCGTCGACAACACCGGTAAGGTGGTCTGGTACAAGACCTCGCCCGACCCGATTCTCAACTCGTTTCACGCCCACGCCAACGGCCGATACTCGCTGCTGGGGCTTCAAGATGATCCGCGCCAGTTCACTCTGCTCGATGAACTCGGGGCCGAGCTCAATACGATCGACTGCGTCGGGTTCTCCATCCGGCCTCACGACATTCTGATTCTTCAAGGTGGGGACTACTGGGCGCTGTGCGACGAGGATCGCATCTTCGATCTCTCGGCGTTCGGTGGCAGCCCGAACGCCACGGTCACGGCGACGGTGATCCAGCACATTTCGGCGTCCGGGGGACTCCTCTTCCAATGGAAGGTTCTGGACCACTTCGAGATCACCGACATCCCCGCGGACCAGCTGAACGCGAATGTCGTCAACTTCAGTCACGGGAATGCGGTGGATGTCACGCCGGACGGCGACGTGATCGTGTCATTTCGCAATCTCAACGAGATCACGAAGATCGATACCGAGACCGGTCAGGTCGTCTGGCGTTTCGGCGGACTCCGCAATCAATTGGAGTTCGTGGGCGACCCCAAGGGTTCGTTCGAGCGACAGCACGGCGTGCGTGTGGCTGGGCCGAATGAGATTCAATTCCTAGACAACAGCGAGACGCCGCCCAGCCGCCTGGTTCGCTACAGCATCGACGAGGAAGCTCTCACAGCCACGCTGATCTTCGCTTTCGCGGATGCTCCCGACGTCCTGGCAGCGGTGGGCGGTAACAGCCAGTACTATCCCAGTAACGGCCATGCCTTGGTTTCGTTTGGTCGCGCCGGCCGCGTGGTCGAGACCGACGCCTCGGGCGTCCGAGCCTGGGAGCTGACAGGAATCGATGGGTTATATGTTTTCAGAGCGCAGCGCATCCCCTCGCTCTACTTTCCCGGAAGAACGCCCTGACTTCACGAGGATCGTCTTCAGTTGACCCGGCGGCCATGAACCGGAAGCCGCGATGATGAACACGGTCGGCCAGCCCTCGGTCGCGCGGCGGCTGTCGTTTCTCGACCGCTATCTAACGGTCTGGATCTTCGCGGCGATGGCGCTTGGCGTGGCCATCGGCTACTTGTGGCCGGAGCCTGTGGAGGTGCTGAACCGGGCGACGCAGATCGGGACGACATCGATTCCCATCGCGATCGGTCTGATCCTCATGATGTACCCCCCGTTGGCAAAAGTGCGTTACGAGAAGTTCTGGGTCGTGTTGAGGCACAAGCGGATACTCGCTCTCTCACTCTTCCAGAACTGGGTGATCGGGCCGCTGGTGATGTTCTTCCTCGCCGTGCTGTTGCTGAGGGATTTTCCCGGTTATGCAGTGGGGCTCATCTTGGTGGGCCTGGCCCGCTGCATAGCCATGGTGCTGGTGTGGAACGACCTGGCGGAGGGGGACCACGACCTGGCCGCCGGGCTCGTGGCGGCCAACGCCGTCTTTCAGGTGCTCTTCTACGGGCTCTATGCCTGGGTCTTCATCACGCTGTTGCCCCCGCTCTTCGGTTTCCAAGGGGCGGAGATGCATGTAAGTGTGGGCGAGATTGCGCGCACGGTGTTCATTTACTTGGGGATTCCCTTCCTGGCTGGCCTGATTACACGCTTCGTACTCTTGAAGCTGAAGGGTCGGGAGTGGTACGAGCGCGTGTTCATTCCGCGCATCAGCCCGATCACTCTGGGAGCTTTGCTCTTCACGGTCGTGGTCATGTTCTCCCTCAAGGGCGAGCTGATCGTGCAGCTACCCTACGATGTCGTCCGCATCGCCATTCCGCTGACGATCTACTTTCTCGCGATGTTCGCGATCACCTTCGTCGGCGCCCGCTTGCTGCGCGGCGAGTATCCGGAGACGACGACCGTAGCGCTCACGGCGGCCAGCAACGACTTCGAGCTGGCCATCGCCGTGGCGATCGCTGTTTTCGGCATCGCGTCACAGCCGGCGTTCGCGACGGTCATCGGCCCGCTGGTTGAGGTGCCGGTAATGATCGGTCTCGTACAGGTGGCGCTCTGGGCGAAGCGTCGGTTCTTCCATGAACCGGCGTCGGCTGCGGTCGCAGCCGGCGAAGGGGAGTAGCCGGAGAATGAGCTTACGGTTCGAGCTTCTAGTTACGCCTGACTGTCCGAACGCCGAGACGACCGAAGCCCTGGTGAAGCGGACGGTCGAGCGCCTCCTTCCGGATGCTGCCTTCACCCGAATCGTCGTCAGCAGCTCTGCGGAGGCAAAGGAGCTCGACTTCCCAGGCTCGCCGACCCTGCGAATCAACGCCGAAGACCTGGAAGGA
>JBDHAI010000349.1:0-2964 GCA_039588155.1 Gemmatimonadota bacterium
TTCGGGCGAGGTGGAGGATCGGCTCAGCCGGGAGCTTGGTGAGGGATTGGACGTCCAGGTTCTAAAGGTCTCTCATCATGGCAGCGCCTCATCAACGTCGATGTCTTTCTTGCGAACGGCCCAACCGGAGCTCGCGGTCATTTCCGTCGGCCGCGGCAACCGCTATGGACATCCGTCTCCGCGGGTCCTCTGGCGCCTGTCCGATCGCCATGTGCCGGTGTTTCGTACCGATCGGGATGGCACGGTGGTCATCGAAGCGAAGCGTGACGGGTCCTGGAAAGTACGGTCGGCCGCGCAGGGGTATTGATAGTCCATCGTCGAGGCGTTGCGCAGGGTGGCAACGGCTAATTGTTATCGCTGTTTGTTGCGCACTTCGCATCGAAACGGCATACTGACCCCAATACCAGACCTGCGATTAGCTGATGCGGCTGTGTGAAATTCCCTGGCTCCGGGAGACCCAGCCGTGGCGATCCATCCACAGCGCCAACGACCCTCGCTCGCCCCCAGACACCTCGGCAGGCTCGCTAGCGAACGCATATCCCCAATCCGCAATCCGGGACAGGAGGTCGCCATGAATCGCCTCACCTTGGTCACCGTGCTCGTTGCGTTCCTCGTAGCCGTAGCGGCCTCACCCCTGACGGCACAGGATCGGAAAGTGATCGATGAGAAGGAGCTCAAGGAGAAGCAGATCGACATCACCAAGCTCGCCGATGATCAGCTCATCCGCGTCGAGGGGAAAGTCATCTCGGTCGGTGAGGTGAAGGCTAACGCCGCCAAGGCCGCCAAGGCCATGGCCGCGGCCGAGACAAAACTCGCGACACAGGCCGCCGCTCGGTTCCAGGAATACGAACAGGCATTGGAACGTGAGGTTCTGCAGCAGCAACGGGTCGTCGCCGCTCAGCACTTGAAAGTGATCAACGACACCTATGGCGTGCTGGACCCGAACACGATTCCGGCCCCGGAAAACGACCCGGTCGTCTCGAAACTCAGCGTGAACAATGGCCAGCCCGGCGATCCCATACTGATCACCGGAACCGACTTCGGCGCCCAGAGGGGATGGGTGAGGATACACGTCGCGGAAGCGCAGCCAAAGCCGGCTGAGGTCCAGGAATGGACCCCCACGCAGATTCTCGCATCGGTGCCCGACGTCAGCGGAATACCCGACAGCTACAACGGCGTGCTACGCGTGGAGACGCCAGCTGGCCGCCAGAGCAACATGGTTTCCTTTCGCTTCGACCCGGCGATGGAGGTTCGGATCTTCCCGCCCTGGTACCAGAATACGTACAGAAAATGCGACGCTTGGTTTCCGGGCACCGAGGCCGGGCTTTACACCAACTGGACCGCTGACGCTATAACGGTCGGACATTCGCACGTTTGGCTAGCGTTCGGCTGCAGCACCGATGACGAGTTCCATGAGAACGTAGAACTCATGAACAATTGGACCGTAGAGCACGTGGACTTTGCGGCGATCGCCTCCGAAGGTGGCGAAGCCGATGCGTCCATAACTCACAAATACGAGGGTACGAGCAACCCTTACGTGAAGGTGCACTATTGGGTCACAGCGTGGGACTGGGTGAGGTACACCCTCTCGGTGTACGTCAAGGGCCCGAAAGGATGTAAGTACCTAGAAGACGAGACGTAGTCTGCGGAATCGGCTTCGTCTGGCGACGCTAAGGGGACAGCGCGAAGCTGCCCTCACCCCGTGGACGTGCAAGTGATCCGGAAGGTCGTTGTGGTCGCAGCACCCGCGGCGAGTTGGACCGTGCGTGGGTTGGCTCCGGCGACGTAGCAGTTCTCGGCCAGTCCTCGCAAGCGAACGATGCGCGTGCCACTGGCTCCGCTGAAGTAGAGAGTCTGCTCGTCATTCGGTCCGAGCGCGCTAGAGCTTCCGACCTCGTTCTCTCCTTGTGTCACGAGTATCGAATACCCGTCACGGTCGACGTTCGAGCCGGTCGTCGAAGTAAGAACGATGAGCGTCGAGCGTCCATCGGGCGGAGCATTGAGTCGCATACGCCACTGGCAGTCAGACGCCGTGCCGGTAACGACAAATAGAGTCGAGAGTAAGGCTAGAACTTGTATGCGAGGCGATCGTTTCACGGCCGCAAGCTCCTGCGAGTCCAGCGGGCACCGCCGCCTCCGCCACCTCCGCCACCTCCCGACTGCCTGTCCTGGCTTACCCTTCCAATCTGGGTTGGACTTTCATGCCTGTCCAGCCGTTCCCCACCACCTACGAGGGGCGAGTTGAGGCAGGCTTGACCGCTTTGGGCGCGGCCCTATTCTAGAACCAATGAACGCCCTCAAAGCGGCCAAGATCGGGCCAGAGGTTCAATGACCTCGCTGATCCCGACGCGCTACGCCGACAAGAACAACTCTACATTCTTCGACGTCGTGGGGTTGTTGATCACCGTGAGCTACGAGGTTACCAGCCGGCGCCGGCTGTTCGTGTTACCCGACACCTCCCTGGCCAAGATCTATGCGAAGATCGGTGAGTCGCCGTCGGCGATCTCCCACGAGTACGAGGTTCCCCAGAGCTACCGGGTCGGGGGCGAGATCGGCCACGTGGAGCGAGGCCTGTACGGGTTCGTCGACGAGGTCGTGCGAACGGCGGTCCAGTTAAAGGCGCTCGAGTCCGCGGAGAAAGAGGTCGAGGCCGCAGAATCGGAGCACCTGTACTTCGAGGGCACGCTGCGCCCGAGCGGCGAAAGCGCGGGGCAGGGCACGGCCGGCGAACGGGCGGCAAGGGAAGTTCACTTCGTCGAAGAGCTGGCGAGCCGAATCCTCACGGCGGTACGGCACCTGACCAACGTGACTTCGCTGACCCGCGACGGGTTGGAAGCCTATCAGGGTGACCGAAGCCAGGCGATCCAAGAGGTGCTCGATTCGACCTCGTTTAGGTCGGCGGTTCACGTGCACGGTGTGCTGCAGGCGGTGGAGGCATTCCTGCACTTCGAGGTGGAGAGCACA
>JBDHAI010000350.1:0-2945 GCA_039588155.1 Gemmatimonadota bacterium
TGGAGCAGCTCGCGGTAAAAGCGGTCGACGGCTAGGTCGTCTGGGTAATCTACAGACCGTAGCTGGATCCGCGCCGTGAACACGTCCTCGGTGGCGAACTCGAGATCGCTGGCCGTCTGGATCGCCACTCCTTTCACCATCAGCCCGGCCACCGTCAGCAGCCCGCACGATAGAGCGACCTCGGCGACGACCAGCGTGCGACTGAAACGACTCAGACGCAGGCTGGAGCTGCGGGTCGTATCCTTGAGCACCTCGTTCATCTCGACGCCCGTCGCCTTGAAAGCCGGTCCCAGGCCGGCGAGCATCGTCGCGGCCAGGATGAGGGCGAAGCAGAAGGCCAGCACCGTCGGGTCGATCGCGACTCGCATCCAGAAGAAAGGAATCTGGTGAGCCATCGCCCGGTTAACGAGCGTGACCCCCAGCTGTGCGAGGCCGATTCCCAGCGCGCCGCCCAACGCCGCTATGGCGAGCGCCTCGGCGAGGTTTTGGGTGATGAGCGCACCGCGGCTGGCGCCCAGCGCCGCTCGGATCGCTATCTCTCGACTTCGTGACGCGGCACGCGCCAAGAGAAGATTCGCCACGTTGGCGCAGGCGACGAGCAAAACGAAGGCGACGACGGCTACCATGATGTTCATTAACAGCGCGTCGCGCTTCTCGACGATGTGCTCCTTATAAGAGGCGACACTCGTGCTTGTACCCTCGTAGCTCTCGGGGTGCGCGAGCTCGATACGTCGGGCGAGCGCCGCGAATTCGGCGCGGGTCGCGTCCAGCTGAGCGTCGTCACTCAGGCGCCCGAAGGCGCGTATGTGGCGGTTGCCGCTCGGCTCCGCCGAAGGATCGAGCTCGAGCGGTATCCAGAGCGCCTGCTTGTAGGGGAACTGGAAGTCCACGGGCATGACCCCGACGACGGTCCGCTGCCGGCCGTTCACTCGGACGGTTCTGCCGGCGATTTCCGGGTCGCCGCCATAGCGTTCCTGCCAGAGCCGGTGGCCAAGCATGACGACCGGCTGGGCCCCGGGGCGCTCGTCAACTGGAAGGAAGCCCCGGCCCAACACGGGTGTTACTCTGAGAGTCTGGAAGGCGTCCGCGGTGACCGCCGCGGCCTGGACGCGCTGTGGCCGGTCCTCCGTGCCGGCCAGATCCATATCGCGTTCGGCGAAGCCGGCCAGCCCCTCGAGCGTCGTCTGCGCGTCGCGCCAATTCTGGAACTCGTGGGCGTTCAACAGGATGTCGAACCTGTTCCGGGCGACCTGGTCACGGAATATGTAGACCAAGCGGCCGGGCTCGTGGAACGGCAGATCGCGCAGCATGCCGTGGGTGACGCTGAACATCGTCGTCGTCGAGCCGATGCCCAGGGCTATGGCAGCGGCGGCGAAGACTGCGAGGCCCGGAGCCCTGGCCAATAGAAGGAATCCGTTGCGAAACTCTCTGAGCAGACTGTTCATGGCAGCGATATCGGTAGGTGGGACCAACCACTACACCTTACGTTGCAGCCAGGAAGCCTGTTTCGCGCGTATTTCAGTCTCGCTCCTCAGGTGTGTCCGGTGGAACACACGGGCTTGCCTGCGGGCGTGTCCGCGTGCACACGATCGACCCAGCCCGTTTTCCAGTGTACGATTTCCGTACCGTGTAATCGCAGATGGGAGAACGGGTTTGTGCTTCATGGCCCGGCCCGCTTCCGGTCGGCCCCTCGCTTGCCTCGTGGCTGCTGTGGCCGGAGAGGTGAAGGGCTAGACTTACACTGGGAGAGGAGGGCCTTATGGCCAAGTGGATCTTGGGGGCTGTCCCCGTGAACCGCCGAGCTCTGCAAAGCGGCTTCCTGTTGCTGCTCGCCGCCGTATTCACCATAGGGCTGAGCTTCGCAACGGTGGAGCTGCCCTATCTCATCGACGATGCCCTGCAGAACACTGTCACCACACCGAACCTCGACTCACACGTCGATGAGATGAGCGTACTCAAGTCCGAGCTGTTCATATCCCACTTCAAGTTGCGCCTTATCGGCTACGTTTGTTTCGGGTTGATGGTGTTGGCCATCGTCGCCGGATTCGCCACGCGTAGGAGCGGGCTGGCGGCGCTCGGCGCCATCGGGTTCGTGCTTCCTGTCTTCGCTCAGTTTGCCGCCGTGATGTTCTTCCTCGCCGGCCTCGGCATGCTGAATATCCTCTGGCTGCCGGTCCTCGACATCTCGTACGAGCTGCAGCGTCTGGGACTCATCATCCGGGCGCCCTACGATCTGCTCAGCTGGCTGTTCAGACAGGTAGGCGTCAGCGGTTACTGGCCGATCGGGTATTTCTTCATCGGGAGCGGGCTGCTTCTCTTCTTCCTCGGCACCTTCGCCTGGCTCTCCGCCCGGGCCCGCAAACAGGATGTGGCCGATTTCTGGGTGTACCGGATCTCGCGGCACCCCCAGTACCTCGGCTGGATCCTCTGGAGCTACGGCATCTACTTGCTGCTGTTGCAGCTGCGATACCCAAAACGCTCGTGGGGGATCGACGCGAGCCTGCCGTGGCTTCTATCGACGCTGGTCATCATAGGTGTGGCGATGCTGGAGGAGCTCAACATGCGGCGCCGGCACGGCGAGGCGTACGAGGCTTATCGGCGGAGCGCCCCGTTTCTATTTCCGCTGCCAGCGTTTGTGGAAAGACTCTTCGCGCTACCGTTCCGCCTTCTCTTCAAGAAGGACCAGCCCGAACGCAAGCGAGAGGTGGCGGCCGTTCTGTCGCTCTACGCGATCGTTTTGATCGGTGCGTCCGCACTGTTCTACGGCGGCGGTTGGAGGAAGACCACAGCGCTCGTCGTGCCCTCCGTGAACGCGTCCGAGATGGAAGAGCTCGCCGGTCGGCTGGTGGAGGAGCCTAACCGGCGCGCCAAGTTCTTCATCGCCGAGCGGCTGGCGGCCCACGGCGAGCCCGCCGTGGACTACTTCCTCCCACTGCTCGAGAACG
>JBDHAI010000351.1:0-2939 GCA_039588155.1 Gemmatimonadota bacterium
GGGATCGGCGGGATGGCCGGCATTCTCAGTGAAGACCTGACGCGCGAGGGAGTGCTCGAGGCGATACGCGCCCGCCGTGTCTACGCCACCAGCGGACCCCGTGTCTTCCTTCGCGTAACGCTCGACGGCGAGCCCATGGGATCCGTCCTGGCGGGGTCGGATCGAGAGCGGGAGATCGAGACAGAGGCGATCGCCCCGAGTGCCATCGATCGCATCGATCTGATTCGCAGCGGCCGGGTCGTGGAGCAGATCCCGTGCGAAGGGCGGGGCGAGTGCTCGTTCACCCGTGGGTTTGCCTCGCTTCGCTCCGGCGAGTACCTCTACGTCCGCCTGATCCTGCAAGACGGTGGCCTGGCCTGGTCGAGCCCGTTCTTCCTGGAGTGACTCCTGCAGGCACACGGCCCGATGCCGTAGTGCAACATTTCCTCAACCGATACTGAAATTTATGTGACCCAACATGTCTCTTGGGTGTGATTGACCCTTTCGCCCAACTGCGAGAGAGTCTTTCCGACCCGGACCCGATGTGGACCTCATCGGTGGCGGGACTTTCAGAAATTGCCGCTAGGAGGAGGAGGGATCATGAGGAAATACCCATACGTCATACTCCTCGCCATCGGGGTTCTCTGCCTTGCCGGCGCACAGGTGGAGAAACCGTCCGGCGAGTCGCCTCCTCTGGGTCTGCCGCCCGTTCCGTACCCGGAGGACAACCCGCAGACCGCCGAGAAGATCACCCTGGGCGACAAGCTGTTCAACGACAAGCGGTTCAGCTCGACAGGTGATGTCAGCTGCGCCACGTGCCACGTGGTGGAAAAGGCGCTCACCGACAGCCCGCTCCAGGTCTCGGAGGGGATCAACGAGCTCACCGGCACGCGTAACGCTCCCACGGTGATCAACGCCGCGTACTTCGAGACGATGTTCTGGGACGGCCGGTCGCCGGATCTGGAAGACCAAGCGCTGCACCCGTTCGTGAACCCGGTCGAGATGGGGCTGGAGGACCACCAGCCGATCCTCGACATCGTCCGGACGGATGCGGATTACGTGAAGCAGTTCGAGAGCGTGTTCGGGAAGAGCGGCGACGAAATCACAATGACCGAGGTGACCCGCGCCATCGCCGCCTTCGAGCGCACATTCGTCAGTGGCGGCTCGCCCTTCGACCGCTGGTATTTCGAAGGCGAGGAGGGGGCGTTGACCCCGGCGCAAAAACGCGGGTTCGACCTCTTCGTGAATCAGGCACGCTGTGTGTCGTGCCACGTGGTCGAGCAGACGCAGGCGCTGTTCACCGACAACCGGTTCCACAACATCGGCGTGGGGATCAACGACATCCAGGGCGACGTGCCCGAGCTGGCAGGCGAGTTTCTGAAGGCCGAGGCCACCCTGGCCGAAGTCGACGTCAAGGTGCTGACCGACCAGAGAACGTCCGAGCTGGGTCGGTTCGCCGTGACCCGCGGCTTCGACGATCTGGGGTCTTTCAAGACATCCACGCTGCGCAACGTGGACGTCACCGCGCCTTACATGCACGACGGCAGCCTGAAGACGCTGCGCGAAGTCGTCGAGCATTACAACAACGGCGGCGTGACCAACGAGGGTGATCCGGTCAACGATTTTCTCAGCGGGGGTATTCGCCCTCTGAATCTCACCGAAGAACAGATCGATGACCTGGTGGCGTTCATGGAGGCGCTCACCAGCCCTGAGTTCGCACATCTGGCCGAGCAGGCCGGCGACGAGTAGGGGAGGCGGCCATGTGTAAATTCCATACGACCCGTCGCGACTTCCTCAAGGGCGCAGGAGCGCTCGCCGCGGTCAGTACCTTGCCCCTGAGCATGGTGGAGCTGGCCTTTGCCGACCCGAGCAAGAACTTCACGTTCGGGTACATCTCGGACTCGCACATCCAGCACATCAAGGGGACCGAGTTCGTGCGCAACTGGGATCGCGGCCTCATTCGCGCCGTGGCCGAGACCAACCTGCTGAACCCGAAGCCGGACTTCGTGGTCTTCGGCGGCGATCTCGCCCAGCTGGGCACGAAGGAAGAGCTGGACCACGGAGCCGAGTTGCTCGCCAAGCTCGACTACAAGTACCGCTGCGTGATGGGCGAGCACGATTACTACCTCGACCTGGGCGAGTACTGGTCGGAGCTGTTCGGACCGCACCACTACAGCTGGGATCACAAGGGTGTGCACTTCGTCACGCTCAACAGCATTGTCACTTACGACGAGTGGACGCACGAGCGCTGGCCGACGGCCAAGCAGCGGATGCTGGAGATGGCCGGGCTCGACAATCCCAACGGCTCGCCGTTCATGGTCGGCGAGAAGCAACGCGAGTGGCTCGCCACAGACCTGGAGCAGGTGAGCAAGGACACCCCGGTCGTGCTTTTCTCGCATTCTCCCATCCAGAAGATCTACAAGGGGTGGAATTTCTGGACCGAGGATGCGGAGGAGGTGCAAGCCCTGCTGAAGTCCTTCGACAACGTCACCGTGGTCTACGGGCACGTACACCAAGTCCAGTACAACCACATCGACAACATCAGCTTCCACGCGGTGATGGCCACGGCCTGGCCCTGGCCGTATCCGCGCAGCTATGCCCAGGCCAAGCCGCACATGCCCAAGCTGACCGTGCCGATGAACCGGGCCGACCCCTTCTTCGAGCGCGACGCGACCGGCTGGCAGCTCATCGACCTGGACACCGGGCGCGTGGCCATGCGGTACAACCTCTACAACAACACGAACCGCACGGTGGCGTACGACCCGAAGACCGGGCAGCCCGAGGACACCGCGTTCCAGGATGCGTCTCGTCGGATCGCCCCCCAGATCCACTACTAGAGGAGAGAGCCATGTCCAAGAAGATCGCAGGGTCAGTACTCGTGGCGGCTGTCCTGGCGCTTGTTGCTATCGGAGTCGGAAATCAGGCCGACGAGTTCACTGAAGAGGACCTGAAGCGCTGGC
>JBDHAI010000352.1:0-2935 GCA_039588155.1 Gemmatimonadota bacterium
CCGTGGCGGTGACTATCAAAGCGACGAGCGGGGCGAATCTCGAGAATCTGATTTCGCGCTGACCCATCGTTCTCTCCTTTCATCGCGTCCCAGAGTCCCACTGCCGCTGCGGGTCCGCGACTTCCCGGCCTCGAGCCAATCGCGGGTGAGGCCGGACCCCGACAGGGACAAAAGGCAAGAGGGATGCCGGACGGGGTCGGGCGGAGGACTCAATAGAAGAGCGGGTCTTGAGGGGGGCGGAGGCGATTTCCGTATCAGTTGGATACGCCGGCTGTGGCCAGAACACACATAGCGCGGGCCAGGCGCCGGCGCCGAAGGACGGGCTCCCCAGTTCGCGCATCTTCTCGTATATTTCCGGCCAAGCCCCAACGATTGCACCAGCCCCAACAGGGGAGGCTGTGTGGAAAGGAACCTCGTGCGTAGTCTTGTCGCATCGCGGCGTGCCGGTCGTTCATCGCGCTCGGTCATCCCACCTCGAGGTTCACGGCTTCCCGCAACTGAGTGAGAGGAGGGAACCTATGCGTTCAGCAAGGCTTGGAATTGTGTGTCTCTTTATAATAGCGGCCTGCTCAGAAGGTGAGCGCCAGGACGAGAGGATCGGCTTGTCCGCCGATATGGAGATGGCGACCCGCGTGTCCGATGCGTCCGGGTCGCCGCTGGGAACGGTCGTGCTGGCTCACTCGTGCCAGGACGCGGCTGCGGTTCATCTCGGCCGCGGACTGGCTTTGCTCCACAGCATGACCTACGAGGACGCGGAAGCGGCCTTCGCTGCAGCGACAGAGGTGGATACGGACTGTGCCATGGGATACTGGGGGCAGGCGATGACCGTCGTGCACCCGCTCTGGCACGACCCGCCCAGCCCGACCCGCTTCCAGCGCGGGCGTTCCTTGCTGGAGACGGCTCGAGACAAGGCCAAGAACGATCACGAGCTCGCCTATGTCGATGCTGTGGCCGGCTACTTCGCCGCTGGTGAAGGCGATTCGGAGAAGCCGAACCTGGTCGCCTTCGAGAGCGGTTGGAGCGCATTCCACCAGAAGTACCCGCAAGATCTCGAGGGTACCGCTTTCTTCGCCCTCGCCCAGCTCGGTACGGTCGACCCCGGAGATAAGACGTTCGCCAAACAGCGAGCGGCCGGTGCGATGGCGGAAGGCGTGCTGGCGGCGATTCCTGACCACCCCGGCGGACATCACTACGTGATCCATGCCTACGACAACCCGGTGCTGTCGGAGCAGGCATTGGAGGTGGCTCGCAGTTACGGGAAGATCGCGCCGGATATTCCGCACGCCTTACACATGCCGACCCACACGTTTACCCGGCTGGGCCTCTGGCAGGAATCGATCGACTGGAACCGTCGATCGGCCGACGCGGCGCTGAAGCATCCGGTTGGCGGTGAGATCTCACTCCACTACTTCCACGCGCTGGACTATCTGGCCTATGCGTATCTTCAGGGCGCCGAGGACCAGCGAGCGATGGCCGTGCTCGAGGAGCTGAGAGGCGTGGAGCTACCCTACCAGGCTCACCTTGCCAGCGCCTACACCTTCGCCGCGGTGCCCGCCCGCTTGGCGCTCGAGCGCCATATGTGGGGGGACGCGGCCAAACTGGAGCCGCGGCAACCGTCCGACTACCCCTGGGACACCTCGCCGGCGATGGAGGCGATCAGCTATTTCGCCCGGGCATTGGGCGCGGCACGGAGCGGCCAGCTCGACGCGGCGCGTGCGGACCTCGAGACGCTGTCCAAGCTGCACGAAGGGGTCATGGCCCAGGACGCCTACTGGGCAACACAAGTCGAGATCCAGCTACTGTCGGCTCGCGCTTGGCTGGAATTCGAGGAAGGGGACAAGGACAGGGCGCTTTCGACGATGCGAGCGGCCGCCCAGCTGGAGGCGGGAACGGAGAAGCACCCGGTCACGCCGGGCGAAGTGCTTCCAGCGCGCGAGCTACTCGCGGATATGCTGCTCGAGCTCGGACGGTCGACGGAAGCCCTCGCCGAGTACGAGGCCACGCTGGCGCGAAGCCCGAATCGCTTCAACAGCCTGTACGGTGCCGGTCGTGCCGCCGAGCTGGCGGGAGACACCAACGCGGCCGCCCGTTACTACAACAAGCTCCTGGAGTTGACTGCCAGGGCCGATACGAAGCGGGAGCGGCTGGAGCACGCCAAGACCTACCTGGCCGCGCGAGGTTAGGACGTCGGCTCCCCGGCTCCCTAAGACGGAGCCCAGTCGCGAGCTTTGCAGGCCCAGGTCCAGACGTGCCAGGGCCGACCGGAGTGGTTAGCTTTGACGGGTCTCCGAGGACGAAAGACGATCGGATAGACTCCGGCACGGTGGTCGATTTTGGACCTACGGACCAAACTCGTTTTTGCTCTCGTGGCGGTCTCGCTGCTGAGCATGCTGGCGCTCGGTGCTCTAGCGCACTCGAGCGCCAGCAACCTCCTGACAAAGAAAACCCGGCGTCAGCTGGACTCGCTAGCCGAAAGTAAGAAAGAGGATCTGGAAAACGTCATCTCAAGTTGGCGCGATCGCGTCTCTCTGATCGCCAGCCGGACCCAGTTGCGCATCAGCCTGAGCGAGTACAACGAGACCGGCAACTCCGAGCACCTCGACACCATCGAGCGAATTCTCACCGATGCTCGCTCCGCGTCTCAGTCTCTACTGTCCCTCAGCGTCTACGACATCGGCGGTCGCCCCGTCGCCGCGGACGGGCTCATTCCAGAGGCCGAGTCTGCGAACCTGATGCCGCCGCGCGCGGCGGGCGATACGATCGTCTTCCAGCATATCTATTTTGCCAACGCCGCTGAGCCCAGGGCCAGCTTTATCGCCGCTTTGGTTCTGAACGGAGAGTCGATCGGAGCCCTCCGCGTGGTACTCAAGGCGCAGGAGCTGATCGATGTGACCCGAAACTTCATCGGTCTGGGCGAAACCGGCGAAACGATGAT
>JBDHAI010000353.1:0-2911 GCA_039588155.1 Gemmatimonadota bacterium
GCGGTCGCCTGGAACCGGGCGATCGGCAAATGGACACCGGCGAGTACGGCGACCTCTACGTGTTCGACGGCAGCATCGGCGAGAGCGTCAACATCGAAATGACTTCGTCGGACTTCGACACGTACCTGGCGTTGGTTACTCCGGGCGGTGACCAGATCGAGAACGACGACTACGAAAGCTCGTCGAGCCGCTCCCGCATCGATGTCGCCCTGCGCGAGACGGGCCGCTACCGCATAATCACCACGTCCTATAAGGGGAACGAGACGGGCGACTACCAGCTCGCCTTGAGTGCCGGCGCGTCGATTCCGACGACGGCCGCCGCGGCGACTGGATCAGGCGGCCGGGTGTACGGCGTGTTCGCAGGAATCAGCGATTACCCGGGCGGAGCCGACGACCTACCCTACACAGCCGAAGATGCGCACCGTGTCCACGACGCGTTGGTGCGTGCGGGCATGCGTAGCGAGGACGCGATCATCCTGACCGACGAAGACGCGACGTACGGTGCGGTACAGAGCGCCTTCAACACACTCTCGGACCGTATCGGTCCACACGACACCTTCGTCTTCTTCTATTCCGGGTACGGCAATCGCATACCGCGTTCGGAGTTCCAGCCAAGCGATCCGGACGCGATGGACGAGACCATCGAGCTGTACGACGGCTCGGTGACCGACGACCAGATGAGCCAGATGCTAGCGGGCCTGAACGCGGGGACATCTATAGTGGTTCTCGACGCCTGCTTCAGCGGCGGCTTCGCAAAGGACGTGATATCGGTGCCCGGCCGCATGGGACTCTTCTCGTCCGAGGAGGACGTGACCTCGTCGGTAGCGGCGAAGTTCCGCGCCGGCGGCTACCTGGCGGCGTTCCTGGCCGACGCGGTGGGCGACGGGCTGGCCGACGGCGATGACGACGGTGGCGTCTCGGCGCTGGAACTGAGCCAGTACCTGCACGAGCGCTATCGCGCCGATGTGAAGTCCACGGGATCGTCCGATTACGTGCGGACCGGCGGCCCGCAGCTGGGCTACCAACACCTCGTCGTGGACCGCGGTAGCATCAGCCCTTACGAAGTGCTCTTCTATTTCGAGAGAGGGAGTCGGTAGACCGCCCAACCGGTTCTTCCCCAGATACGCCTGGAACGGCGCCCAGTTTGATTCCTGGGTATAGGAGATGATGAGCTCGATGCGGCGGGCGAGCCGGACCTCGCGGTCAATCCGGTCTTGGCGGAGTTGCGGGGATCGCGCTGAGCGCTAAGACGGGACATCGTCGGAGAGGACTGGCTGCGCAGCGCACCCGACCTCGTCAGCGAGATCTTCAGCCGGCGCGCCTGAACGTCGGCTCTCGCACTATCCGCCGGTTATACTCCCAACCACACCGGTCGCCGTCTCGGTATACTCTCCCATGATCTGCACCGCGAGCTTGAAGAGCTCCTTCGTCC
The DNA here is from genome assembly GCA_039588155.1 of Gemmatimonadota bacterium. GTDB lineage: Bacteria > Gemmatimonadota > Gemmatimonadetes > Palauibacterales > KS3-K002 > JBDHGH01. Next base: position 1,433 of record JBDHAI010000353.1, read on the forward strand.
TATCGAAGGCGTCTTGGGCGTCGTCTCCGCCGTGGAGATCGTCCCCGAGCTCGTCCTCGAGGGCCACACCCACCGCTGCCAAGCTCGCCTTGAGCAAGCCGCCCAGCTCCGTGGCGGGGACGGTCTGCGATCCGATCAACTGATAGATGTCCTTTTCCAGGCTCGCCCAGCCAGCATCCAGTTCGCTCAGCAGCTTCAGGTTCTGGTCCGCCAGCTGTGACACCTGGCTGTTGAGCCGGCGGCTGCGGCTCTGATCGCCGATCACGCTCGGTTGCAGGAGCGACGACGTCAGCTGCGCCATCCGCCGATTCCCGTCTGACAGCTTCTTCGAGTTCGACTCGAGCAGCTCCACCGTTTCCCGGGCATGCGCGAGTGTCTGCTTCTGATTCGTCTGGCGAACCTCGGGTGACTGCGATTTCGCGGTCGCCAGAGGTTGCTGCGCGGACAGGTCGCTGAATCCGAGCGCCGCCAAGAGGGCGACGCCGCTCCACACGGTGATCTGGCGCATGGCTACCTCCAGGTAAAACGAAGATCCGGCGTTACAGAGCGTGGAGACTCTGGAACGAGAGCCGCTCGCTCGCTACGCCTGACGTGAAGCGCGGCGCCCGCCACCCCGGTCACGGCTTGAACGGCTCGCCGGCGAAGCGTAGCAGCGCGTCGCGCTGGAAGTCCGTGCCGTCCAGCGGCTCCGCCACGGCGTAACGATCTTCGACCTGGACGATGCGGATGCGGCCGATGCATCGCTCGGGCGCCCCCAAGCTCTGGCCCGTGGCCGGGTCGATCAAGGCCGGTTGTTGCTCGTAGACATCGAACTCCATGCCCGTCTCGATCCCCGCATCGAAACCGGCGTTGACGTAGATGACGCCGTCTCGCACGTCGACGATGCGGCCCGTCCACTCCAGGTCGGCCAGGCCGTCGACCAGCGCCGCCACAACCTCTTCGATGGCCTGACGCGACGCCTTACCCAGCGGCGTGGAGCCGGCCAGCTCAGTACTGAACGCCTGCTCGCCGACGCTCACGTCCGCCTCCACCATCTTCGCGCTCGCGTCACCGCTCCCGCGTTGCGAGAAGAGAACCTCGCCCGTCTCTGCATCCAACAGGCGCAAGTCGAGACCGACGACCGCACTCACCTTGCGGGCGGCGACGTTGGCGCCCTCCAACACGCTGACCACGCCTCCCAATGCAGAGCTCGTGTAGCTGTACTCCGTGATGCCGCCCGTGACCAGGACCTGGGCACCGATCGCCCGACCTAGCGCCGGCGCGGTCTCCTCGTTCACGCGACCCGACGCCCCGAAATCCTGCTCGGCCAGCACCTGATCGATGCGCGCCCGATCCACCACGACGAAACGGTCGGCCTCGACGAGGGCAGTGGTGAGCATCTCCGTCAGGCCGAGGGCGAAGCCTTCCGGCGGCGGAATAGCAATCGTCGTCGCCTCACCGCCGGGGTGGTAGGCGCTCGCCATGCTGAGCGCGTCATCA
>JBDHAI010000354.1:0-3410 GCA_039588155.1 Gemmatimonadota bacterium
GATTGGATCGTGGTGGCGGACCATGCCGAAAACCTCGGCGTCGCGGACTACATTCGCCGTTCGGATCCGGTCTGCATCGCCAATGAGACCTGCAAGCGCTGGCACGACATGAACAGAGCGGGTAAGGGCTACGAAGCCTTCCTCGAGTTCGCGCGGGACGTCACCACCGATCAGATCAAGGAGCCGATCATGATCGAGACGGTGTGGTCGCAAGTCACCGCGAACGCCGACAAGTACTACGAGCCCGGTGTATTCAGCACCTTTGCGGGCTTCGAGTGGTCACCTCATTTGAACGGCGACAACATGCATCGCGTGGTTATCTTCCGCGATGGTCCGGACCGCACGGGACAGGTGCTGCCGTATTCGGCACACAACTCCATCGATCCCGAAGATCTGTGGAACTACATGGCCGATTATGAGGCCAAGACAAGCGGCCGGGTCCTCACGCTCGCCCACAACGGCAACCTGTCGAACGGCAAGATGTTCGACACGAAGACGTGGACCGGCAAGTCATTCACGAAAGACTATGCAGAGCTGCGCTCACGGTACGAACCGCTCTACGAGGTGACGCAGATCAAGGGAGACGGCGAGGCGCACGCGAGTCTCTCGCCAGATGATGAATTCGCCGACTTCGAGAAGATGGACTTGGGCAACATCATGGGCTTCGTGCCAAAGACCCCTGAGATGCTGCCCAAGGGTGGGGTCGACGGACGCCCACACGGGCCTGCCCACCACCCGCGAGGACAATTTCTTTGGCAAGGCGCACTTCGCCGAGCCCAAAGCCGATCGTTACGAGCATTTCATCATCAAGGGCGTGAAACCGGAGCTGTCGCTCACGGTGGCGGCTTCCTCCGCCTCGGGGCTCGCCGCCGTCTGGGCACGAGAGAACACGCGGGAATCCATCTGGGATGCCATGAAGCGGCGGGAGGTCTACGCAACCACGGGCTCTCGCATCACGGTTCGCGTGTTTGGAGGCTGGGACTTCACAGCCGATGAAGTGGAGCGCCATGACTTCGCCCGGGCGGGCTACTCGCGAGGCGTGCCGATGGGGGGTGATCTCGCCGATGCGCCCTCGGGCAAAGCGCCCGCCTTCATGATCCGGGCGCTGCGCGATCCCGACAACGCCAACCTCGATCGTGTGCAGGTCATCAAGGGATGGCTCGATGGCGGCGAGATCTACGAGCGAATCTACGACGTGGCCTGCTCGGACGGTCGTGCCATTGTGAATCGCCGCTGCGAGCGTCCGGTTGGCAACACGGTAGACCTTTCCGGTCCGAACTACACGAACACCATTGGCGACCCGCTGCTCACGGCCCACTGGGTCGATCCCGATTTCGATCCCGACCAGCGCACCTTCTACTACGTGCGCGTGATCGAGATCCCGAAGCCGCGCTGGACCGCCTACGACGCGAAGTTCTTCGGCATCGACATGCCCGACGACGTCGCCATGACGGTCCAGGACCGCGCCTACACCTCGCCGATCTGGTATTCACCGTAAAAGTCTCGAACACTTCTAGCCGTATTTCGAAGGCTTCTGGAGCGATCAAAATGAAGTGCATGCCGCTTGTTGCTATGATTCTGGTGCTTCTCGTTACTCTAGGTGGCTGTGCCACCGATACCGAGCGTGGAGATCCGTCGGTGACTTCGACGGATTCGATCTACGAGTCTGACGGTGTCAAGAAGAAGAAGATAAAGGGCTTCGGTGGTGTCATCGCCGAGAGATATGACGATTCCCAGGAATGGTGGGCACCCGAAAAGCGGCCCAAGGAAGACGCGCCGAACGCAATCATCTTCTTACTTGATGATGTCGGCTTCGCTCAGGTGGGTAGCTTCGGCGGTCTGATCGAAACGCCGAACATCGATCGGCTGGCCGCCAACGGCCTGCGCTACAACGATTTCCACACCACAGCGCTGTGCTCGCCGTCGCGCGCCACGCTGATGGCGGGGCGAAATCCCCACTCGATCGGCCTCGGCAGCCATGCGCTCACCGCCATGGGCTTCCCCGGCTACAACGCGATGATGCCCGAGTCGGCGAAGTCGGTCGCCAACTACCTGCAGGAGGAAGGGTACGTCAACTACGCGCTCGGCAAGTGGGACCACACGCCGCTGTACGAGGTGTCGCAGGTCGGTCCGTTCGACCGTTGGCCCAGCGGCGAGGGTTTCGATCACGCGTACACCTTCATGGCCGCCGACGTCCATCAGTTCGTTCCCGTGATGTGGAACGACCACACGCCGGAGCCGTACCGCAAGTCGGTGCACCTCGATCAGGACCTCGCCGACCGGGCCATCGAGTGGATCACGGGGCACAAGTCGATCAAGCGGGACCTGCCGTTCATGATGCTGTGGGCATCGGGCTCCATGCACTCGCCCCATCACGCACCCGACAGCCACATCGACAAGTACAAGGGCAAGTTCGACATGGGCTGGGACAAGGCCCGCGAGCAAATCCTCGAGAGACAGAAGGAGCTCGGCATCGTGCCGCCCGACACCAATCTCACCGAGCGCATCCCCGAGATTCCTGCCTGGGACTCGCTGTCTCCTGAGGAGACGAGCCTGTATGCGCGGCAGATGGAAGTGTTCGCGGCACAGATGGAATGGGTCGACCTGCAGATCGGCCGCGTCGTGGATGAGCTGGTACGGATCGGCGAACTGGACAACACGCTGATCTTCGTGACGGCCGACAACGGTGCCAGTGGCGAAGGTGGGCTGGCCGGCACGTTCAATGAAACCTACGTGCTCAACGGCCTGCAAACACCGCTGGAAGCGAACTACCAGAACCAGGCGGACTGGGGCCGCGAGAACACCTACCCCCACTACCACGCGGGCTGGGCCATGGCCGGCAATACCCCGTTCCGGTACTTCAAGCAGAGCGAGCATCGCGGTGGCCAGCACGATGCGCTCGTCGTTCACTGGCCGAACGGCATCGAAGCCAAGGGCGAGATCCGCAGTCAATACCACCACATCAGCGACATCGCGCCGACGATCATGGAAGCCGCCGGCATCGAGGTGCCCGAGACCTATCACGGTGTGGAGCAACAGCCGATGGACGGCGTGTCGATGATGTACTCGTTCAACGACGCCAGCGCGCCCAACAGGAAGAAGCGTCAGTACTACGAGATGTTCGGCAATCGCGCGATCTGGGCTGACGGCTGGAAGGCCGTTACGCTGCATGCCAAGCGAATGCCGTGGGACGTCAACGTCGTGTTGCCGTTCGAGGATGACGAATGGGAGCTGTACCACGTCGCCGAGGATTTCTCCGAGAGTACAAATGTTGCCGCGGAGAATCGGGAGAAGTTGCAGGAGCTGATCGAGATCTTCGAAGAGGAGGCCTGGAAGTACAACGTCTATCCGCTCTACGACGACATGATCAAGCGGATCGGCGCGCAACAGGACCGCCTGTTCGGCGATCA
>JBDHAI010000355.1:0-3170 GCA_039588155.1 Gemmatimonadota bacterium
CCGCTGCGACGTCGTCGGCCACGATGAGGTGCCCGACGTGAGGCGGATCGAAGCTGCCCCCGAATATTCCGAGCCTCATCCTAACGCCTGCGTTGTATAGATCCCAATCCTAACTCGTTTCACTCGGCGCGCGATCCTTGACCTTATCGGTCTGCGGAGCACCCGGGTACTCGCGCAGCAGTCGACCTCGAGTTTGCTCCGCCTCCTCCACGTAGCCCAACTTTAGGTAGGTCTCGTAGAGCGTCAGCAAGGCATCGGGTTCTACATCAGACCCCCTGTACACCGTGAGCACATGCTCCAGGTAGACGATCGCCGAGTCGTAGGCCTTTCGCTTGTAGTAGTAACTCGCGTTGAGATAGTACTTACGCGCGAGCTTGTCCGTCAGTTCCTTCATCCCGCTCAGCCGCTTGCTCCGCGAAGGGGCTGCCCGGGTACAACAGAATGACCGAACGGCACTGTTCTATGGCGTCGTCCGTGTATTCCTGATCGAGCTCCGGCCGCGGCGATAGCTCGAAATAGGCCTGGCAGGCACGATAGCGTGCGTCATCGGCCAGCGGGCCCGCCGGACGATTCTGAGCCAATCGTAGAAACTCGGCCGACGCCGTCAGGTATTGCCTCTGCTGGTAGTACGACTCGCCGATCAGGTACTGGGCGCTGTCCGCTTTGGGATGGCCGGGATCCTGAAAGAGGAACCGCTGAAGTGTTTCGACCGCTCGGTTCCAGTCCCGTCGCTCGAACCTCTCCACCCCAATGCTGTACAGCTCATCCGGAGACGCGTCCTGCGGCAACTCCTTTGGACAAGCCACCAGAGCCAGCGCCAAGGCCAGCACGCCGGACCGACGACCCAGTCGCCTCACTCCGGCCCGTCCCCTGATGGTGTTCGGTAGCGGATACTGCGGATCCGCTCTTCGGCCAGTCGCACCCTGCGGCCCGTCCGGCTCGGATTGAGTTCCAGCACCGTCTGATACGATAGTACGGCTTCGTCGAATTCGCCCAGCGCAAAAAGTATCTCGCCGCGCTCGAACCAGGTGTCATCGAGAAGCGCCTGGGGCGAACCGAGCTCGATGACGAGCTCGAATTTTCCCAGCGCCTCCTGCGGACGCCCCGCCAGTCGATCTCTCTGTGCCAACTGGTAGGCGCATTGACCCGCGTGCCAACGCGCGTCGCCCGTCAGTTCGCCACGGCGGCGCTGCTGCAGGAAGGCGCGATAGTGCGTGAGTGCCTGGCCACATTCGCCCAGCTCGTAGTACACGCTGGCGACCTCATAGCGCGCTTCCGGTTCGACGCTATCCGGGTCGGTGGCGAGCACCGTTAGATACAGCGGTAACGCCTGGGCGTACTCGCTCAGCTCGTAGTAGTAGCGTGCAAAAGGAAGCGACAATTCGAGGGGCACGCTGCCGGGACGAATCGCTTCGACCTGTTCAAGGGCCCGGGCGATACGCGCGCGATCGTTGCGAGCCGCCGCCCGCTTCGCCATCGCGAGGAAATCGGCTACGGCCTGGTCCGTGTGAATCGAATCGACGGCGAGCAATCGCGCGTAGTAGTCGACGGCTTCGTCCAGCCTATCGAGATGCGCGTAACCGTGGGCCAGTCGCAACAACACCTCGGGGTCTTCGCCACGTCGGCGAAGCGCCAGCTGATACTCGGCGATCGCCGCTTCCTCGCGTCCCGAAACCAGAAAGCGATCGCCCACGGCGAGATGGTCGCGCGCATCTCCCCGGCATCCCCACGCTAGGACTGCACTCAGGAGTACGACTCTACACAAATGGTCTGGAAATCTCAGCCGCTCCCCTCCTCGCCGGCAGCTTGGGTGCGAGGCATGTTGAGGAACGCGCGGGCTTTCGGGTGATCGGGGGCATGCTGCAGGCAGGTTCGCCATTCCGCGCTCGCCGAATCGTAATCGCCAGCGCGGTAATGTACCAGACCGAGTGACACCCTGGCTTCAACGTAGCCGGGGTTCTCGGCCAACACACCGTTCAGTTCTTCTATCGCCTCGTCGAGTTCACCGAGCTCCAGAGCTGATCGAGCTAGTTTCGTTCTGATATCCAAGAAATCGGGTCGCAGCGCCGCCGCCTTCCTGTACTGCTCGGCCGCCTCCGTATTGGAGCCCAGGTCGGCGTACAAATCACCGATCTCCATGTGCATGTTCGACAGTCGCGCTGAAACCGATCGAGAGAACGGTCGACCCACCGTATGGTCGGAGTCCCAGGCATGCCGAAAGGCCTCCCGCGCCTCGTCATACCGGCCCAGGTCGTTGAGCGTAATCGCACGATTTAGGTGCGCTTCTACATACGAGGGGTTCAGCGCGAGGGCACGATCGAATTCCTCGAGAGCAGCTTCCGGTTGACCCGCGAGGCCGAGAGCCAATCCGAGCAGGTGCCGGACGTCGGCGTACCCCGGCTCTCGCTCAGTCGCTTCCCTCAACGCTGAGATGGCGCCCACATAATCGTTCTGCGCGAGGCACTCTTTGCCTCTTGCTATGAGCTGGTCGGTGTTCATCGGCCCGAAAGCTAGGCTGTCTCACCCTTCTGGGCAAGCGAACCGGTCCGCCGCCGGCGCGGGAAGATGCGACGCCAGAGGCCGTACTTCAGAATGCAGCGAAGCGCCGAGAATCCGTCCTTCCAGTTGATCTTCTTGCCCTCGGCATACGTCCGGCCGCTGTAGGAGATCCCCACTTCGTAGATGCGCCAGCCGCCGAGCGCGAGCTTGGCGGTGATCTCCGGCTCGATGCCAAATCGGCTCTCCTCGATTTCGATCGTCTCCAACACGGACCGCCGGAACATCTTGTAGCAGGTCTCCATGTCGGTCAGGTTGAGGTTGGTGACCATATTCGACACCAGCGTCAGCAGCTTGTTGCCCACGTAGTGCCAGAAATATAGAACACGATGCGGACCAGCGCCGGCAAAACGAGATCCGTAGACCGCGTCCGCGATACCCTGCTCGATGGGGCCGAGCAGCCTCGAGTACTCGGCCGGATCATACTCGAGATCAGCGTCCTGAATGATGGCTGCTTCACCAATCGCCTTGCCCATCCCGGCGCGAATGGCCGCGCCCTTCCCCCGGTTCTTCGGCTGCAAGACGAGCTGATCGATCGCGCCCTCCTTCAAGAGACGCTGGGCGATATCGCGTGTACCGTCAGTCGAGAAATCATCGACAACGATGATCTCCTT
>JBDHAI010000356.1:0-2886 GCA_039588155.1 Gemmatimonadota bacterium
GAACTGGTACGTTTGGGGCTGAAGGGCATGGAGGCGCTGCTCGGCCTCGTTCTGATTTTGCTTCTGGCCATCACGTTGGGCGATGTCTGCGTGAGATTGGGGACGGGACCCTACGTGGCGGAGTTGGTGCGGGGAATCGCCTCACCCGTATTGCTGGTGCCTGCGACCTTCATCACGGCTGCCTTGGTCGCGTTCGCCACGGGTACCAGCTGGGGCACATTCGCCATCATGATACCGATCTCGGTGCCGGCCGCCGAGGCCTTGGGTCTGCCGCTCGCGCCGTTTCTCGCGGCTTCGCTTTCCGGAGGCGTCTTTGGCGACCACGCCAGCCCGATCAGCGATACGACGATCGTCGCCTCGCTCGCTTCGGCCACCGATGTCATCGACCACGTGCGAACGCAACTGCCGTACGCGCTGACCGCCGCGGCGGTGGCGATCCTCGGCTTCGGCTTGGTCGGCGCGCTAATTTGACCTGTCAGGCGGCTCGGCACATCGATTCGGTGATGCTCCTCTTTTCTAGCAACGGATTAGACTGTAGCTTCGAGCCCGGACGTATCGTTTTGGCTTATGTGCGGGGTGGCAAGTATGCAGAGCGGTGAGCGGGTTTATCTAAACGGAGAGATCGTCCCCTACGCCGAGGCGAAGATCTCGGTGGAGGATCGGGGGTTCAATTTCGCCGACGGCATCTACGAGGTGGTGCGGGTCGCTGGAGGTGCGCCTTTTCGTGCGGCCGATCATCTCGACCGTTTTGAGAACGGTGCCCGCGCACTGGAAATCGAGTTGCCGTTCACCCGCGAGCAGGTGAGCGATGCGATACTCGAGACGATTCGGGCGAACGATATAGATGAAGGGACGGTGTACGTCCAACTCACGCGGGGAGCCGCGCGCCGCGCCCACGCGTTTCCCGAAGGTGTCCGACCGACCTTGGTGATGCTGGCGCGCCCGTATTCCGGGTTGGCGGCTGCGGTACGGGAGAGCGGGGTAGGAGTGGCGACGTTGCCGGACTTGCGTTGGGGCTACTGTGAAGTAAAAACGATCGGGCTCTTGCCGAACGTGATGGCGTATCAAAGGTCTCACGACGAGGGGAGCTACGAAGCGATCATGATTCGTGATGGGGTGGTGACGGAAGGGAGTCACACGAGCGCCTTCTGCGTAAGGCGCGAAAAGGTCTTCACGCATCCCATAGACAACATCCTCCCGGGCATCACTCGTAAGCACGTGATCGCCAGCTTGCGGGCGCAGGGGATCGAGGTCGAGGAGACCGCAGTCACAATGGAGGAGTTCAGGGCCGCCGACGAGATCTTCATCACTGGGACCACGCTGACAGTGTTGGGCGTGGTGCGGATCGATGGTGAGCCGGTGGGTTCTGGAAAGCCGGGCAAGCTGACCCAGCTCGCGATGCAGCTGTACGATCGGGACTATGATGCAGCGCGAGCGGAAGCGCAGAAGCGAAGGCAGCTGGGCCAAGTGTCGGACTGAGAGAAACGAGGAACAGGATGGGGCGAACAGAGGAACTGATTCGCGAAGTCGACCGCTGGAGTGCTCACAACTATCACCCGCTGCCCGTGGTCATCGAGCGTGGCGAGGGGTGCTGGGTCTGGGACGTGGAGGGCAAGCGCTATCTCGACATGCTGAGCGCTTATTCCGCCTTGAACCAGGGGCACCGGCATCCGCGAATCATCGCCGCGCTCAAAGAACAGGCGGACCAGCTCACGCTCACGTCACGGGCATTTCACAACGATCAGATGGGTGATTTTCTGCACCGGCTCTGTGAGTTGGTCGGTTATCCCAAGGCCCTGCCGATGAATACGGGGGCAGAGGCGGTCGAGACATCGATCAAGGCGGTGCGAAAATGGGGTTACACCGTCAAGGGCGTGGCCCCTGACAAAGCGGAGATCATCGTTTGCGACAACAACTTCCACGGGCGAACGACGACGATTGTCGGCTTCTCTAGCGAGGATCAGTATCGCCACGGCTTCGGCCCTTTCACTCCCGGGTTCAAGCTGGTTCCGTACGGCGATATCGATGCCTTCGCCGCCGCGGTCACGCCGAACACCGTCGGGTTCCTCGTGGAACCGCTGCAGGGGGAGGGTGGCGTCGTGGTGCCGCCGGAGGGCTACCTGAAAGCGGCGGCCGAGATCTGTCGCGAAGCCAATGCGAAGCTCATGTCCGATGAGATCCAGACCGGCCTGGGGCGTACCGGTCGAATGCTGGCCAGCGAATGGGAGGGCGTCAGAGCCGATGTCGTCATGCTGGGCAAAGCTCTGGGTGGGGGCGTCTACCCCGTCTCCGCGGCCCTGGCCGACGCGGACGTGATGGACGTGTTCACGCCCGGTGACCACGGGTCGACGTTCGGAGGCAATCCACTCGCCGCTGCGGTCGGACGTGCGTCGCTGGACGTCATCGTCGAGGAGAAGTTGCCCGAGCGCGCCGCCGAGCTGGGCGAATGGTTCATGGCTCAGCTCCGAGACATCGGGTCACCGCACGTGGCAGAGGTGCGCGGCAAGGGACTGATGATCGGTGTGGTAATCAAGGAGTCGTCGGGCCCGGCGCGGCCGTTCTGCGAGGCGCTGGCCGAGCGGGGGATCCTCGCCAAGGAGACGCACGAGCAGGTAGTGCGTTTCGCTCCGCCGCTGGTCATCACGAAGGAGATACTCGGGGAAGCCCTGGGTTCGATCAGAGAGGTGCTTCAGGCGCCGGTCGCCCAACTGGCTTGAGCTGGGGCGCCGACCACGAGTCGGCCATCGTCATGCCAGTGGAGCGCGGCGTTCGGGAAGATGGTCAGGCGCCCGTTACGGGTGTCCTCCAGCAGCAAAGCACAGGAAGCGGCACAGCCGTTCCAAAACGCCCGCTGGCCGAACAGGTGGCCGCGCGGGCATTTCTGTT
>JBDHAI010000357.1:0-2877 GCA_039588155.1 Gemmatimonadota bacterium
GACGCAACGCAGTAGTCGTGGCGCTCGGCGGCAACGCTATGGCGCCCGCGGGTGAGAACCCGACAATCTACGATCAATTCCGGCACACCCGGGAGAGCCTAGGCGGCATCATCGAGCTGGCCCGGCGCGGGTGGCGTATTGCCGTCGTTCACGGCAACGGTCCTCAAGTCGGCGACGAGCTACTCAAGAACGAGCTCGCCGCCGATCTGCTGCCCGAACAACCGCTGGGCGTTCTCGTGGCCGCCACGGCCGGCTGGATCGGCTACATGATCCAGCAATCACTCGAAAACCGCCTCCTCCACGCGGGCATCGAGCGCCCAGTCGTAACGCAAATCACCCAAGTCGTCGTCGACCCCGTGGCGCCCGAGATGCGAGAGCCGACCAAGTTCATCGGGCGGGGTTTGGACCCTGCGCAGGCGGCACGGCTGAGTGAGACAGGCTGGCTCGTCAAGAAGGACTCCAAGGGGATCCTGCGCCGCGTCGTCGCGAGCCCGATACCGTTAGAGATCGTTGAGAAGGAGACCGTGCGGCGCCTAGTCGAGCGCGGGTCCATCGTCATCGCGGCCGGGGGTGGCGGGATTCCAGTGTACAGGCACCCCACTTTGGGACTCGAGGGCGTTGACGCTGTCGTCGACAAGGACCTCGCCGCAGCGCTACTCGGGTGCGAGATCGGAGCCAGCACGCTGTTACTGCTTACCGACATCGATGCCGTGTACCGCGACTTCGGCACGGAGCGTGCAACACCTCTAAGCCACTTATCGCTCAAGGAAGCCGAAGTGCTGCTCGAGTCTGATGAGCTGGGCCGAGGCAGTATGCGCCCCAAAGTGCAGGCGGCGGTCAGCTTCATCAAAGGGGGAGGCAAGCGCGTACTGATCGCGCAACTCGATCAAGGTCTTTCAGCGCTCGAGGGTAAGGCGGGCACCGAGATCAACTACAGGTAACGAAGATGAACATCCACGAATATCAGGCCAAGGATATCTTGCGGCAACATGGGATTCTCGTGCCGCCCGGCGAAGTTGCGACGACTCCGGATGAAGCCGAGAAGATCGCCGCGGGATTCGGGACCAAGGTCGTCGTCAAAGCCCAGGTGCATGCCGGCGGCCGAGGTAAAGCCGGCGGCGTGAAGCTGGCAAGCACTCCGAAGGAAGCTCGAGAAGCGGCGGCAAAGATCCTCGGCATGGAAATCAAGGGTCTCACGGTCAAGCTGGTGCTGGTGACTCCGGCGGAAGAGATCGTGCATGAGGCCTATGTGGGAGCGATCGTTGACCGATCCAGTGGCGCGGTTGTGCTCATGGTTTCTCCGGAGGGCGGAATCGACATCGAAGAAGTCGCGGCCAAGACCCCCGAGCTGATCTTCAAAGAGAGGGTCGATCCACGCTATGGACTCCTCGGTCACCAGGCTCAGCGCCTGGGCTACAAGCTGTACGCAGGCGATGCCGCGCGAGCCCGGCAGGCCGCTGGCATCATTGCCAAGCTCTACGAATCGATGATCGATGCCGGAGCATCGCTTATCGAGGTCAACCCGCTGATCAGCACGGCGTCCGGTGAGCTCAAGGCCATCGACGCGAAAATCAATATCGATGACAACGAGCTCTTTCGGCGCCAGGCGATCGCGGAGCTACGAGACGTTGGGAGTGAGAAGTCCGAGGAGGTGCAGGCAAGGGATCAAGGCCTCACCTACATCAAGCTCGACGGTAACGTGGGTTGCTGCGTGAACGGGGCCGGTCTGGCGATGGCCACGATGGATCTGGTGAAGTACTATGGCGGTGAACCGGCTAACTTCTTGGACATCGGTGGTTCATCCAGCCCGGAGAAAGTCATTACCGCCATCAAGATCATTACCTCCGATCCGTCGGTGAAATCCATCCTCTTCAATATTTTCGGTGGAATCACGCGCTGCGATGATGTCGCCAATGGCATTGTAGAAGCTACGCGCAGTGTGGAGTTGAAGGTGCCGATGACAATCAGACTCACCGGCACAAACGAAGACGAGGCGATCGAGATCCTCGAGGGCGCAGGCTTCAGCGCCATGACCGACATGGACGAGGCCGTCAAGAAGGCGGTAAAGCTGGCGACGAACTAGCGATAGGACCGACTCCAATGGCCATATTTGCAGATAGTAAGACGAAAGTCGTGATCCAAGGGATTACGGGACGCGACGGATCCTTCCACGCTCGCCAAATGATCGAGTACGGAACCAAAGTCGTCGCGGGCGTCACGCCTGGGAAGGGTGGCCAGAAGTTTGACCAGAAGATCCCGATCTTTGATACCGTGGAGCAAGCCATCCGAGAGACGGGCGCGGATGCGAGCGTCATTTACGTGCCCGCAGCGTTTGCGGGCGGGGCGATCTGTGAGGCAGCAGATTCGGGGGCGCAGCTGATTGTGTGTATCTCGGAGGGCATTCCCGTCCTCGATATGTTGAAAACCGCTCGTTATGTCGTCGACCAGGGGGCGCGACTGATCGGGCCCAACTGCCCGGGGATGATCTCTCCCGGCCAAGCCAAACTGGGTATCATTCCGGGACAGATCGTGAAACCGGGGCCGGTCGGCGTGGTCAGTCGATCCGGTACACTGACCTACGAGGTCGTTTGGAAGCTCACCCGTGCGGGGCAAGGGCAGTCGAGCTGCATCGGCATCGGTGGCGACCCTGTCATCGGCACGAACTTCATAGATTGCCTCGATGCGTTCGAGCAAGACTCAGAAACCGAGGCGATCGTCTTGATCGGAGAGATCGGCGGCACCGACGAGCAGAATGCGGCTAGGCACATCAAGCAGAAGCTGTCTAAACCCGTCGTCGGCTTCGTTGCGGGTCAGACAGCGCCTCCGGGACGGCGGATGGGCCACGCGGGCGCGATCATTTCCGGATCAGCGGGCACC
>JBDHAI010000358.1:0-2867 GCA_039588155.1 Gemmatimonadota bacterium
AGCAGTTCTACAGCCTCCCCCTCGTCGAGACGCCGAGTGTGATCTCGCCCTACTGGACGGCCAGGTCGACAGAGCGGTTCGAGGACGCGCCGATCCAAATCATCGAGTACGGTGATTTGCTGTGCTCCGACTGCGTGTATCTGAACGAGCAACTGGTCCGTCTCAAGGAAGAGTTCAGAGGAAAGATCAACATCGCCTTCCAGTTCTTCCCGCTGGAAGCGAAGTGCAATGGCGTTGTGGAAAAAGACAAGCACCCGGGCGCCTGTGATGCGTCGTACATGGCAGCCTACGATCCCAATAAGTTTCGACAGATCCACGACGAGATCTTCGCCAACTTCCAGAAAGCCAAGACGCCGGAGTGGAGAGCAGAGCTGGCGCGGAAGTACGGTGTCGAGGCGGCGCTTAGCGATGCGGAAACGAGAGAGCTCGTTCATCGCATTTTGCAGACGGGAGCCGAATACGAGAAGACGTCGGAGCAGTACTCGCACGGGATCCGTTCGACACCGACTATGATCATCAACAACCGGATGGTCATTGGGACGTTCCCGTACGAGCAACTCAAGGCGATCTTCCAGGCGCTGGTAGATGAGCATGAGACCGGCGAGAACAAGTTCATGGAGAGTTGGGTCGAGTAGTAGAGTCTTCGAAAGCAGGCAGAGCTAGACACGGAGGCGTACATGATCGACGGTGTGGGTGGAGCTTTCATCTTTTCGAACGACGCTGGGCGTTTGGCCGAGTGGTATCGGGAGAACCTCGGTGTGTCATTCGAGGGCTCTGAGGAACAGGGCGCCTTTTACCGGATGTTCTGGGGCGTGGACGCGGACGACCCGTCGCGCAGGCTGGATACCACCTTCTCGATAATGCAAGCCAGCGTGGAGTTACCGAAGCACGACGTCGGCAGCGAACCCGAAAGCATGTACGGGGACCAACCGTTCATGGTGAACCTGCGGGTGCGGGAAATCGATGCTGTGCTCGATCACCTGGCAGCCAGGGGGATCGAGGCAATCAAACGTGAAGACTACGACTACGGTCGTTTCGCCTGGGTGCGAGACGCCGATGGAAACCGCGTGGAGTTGTATCAGCCCGTGGCCAGTTGAGTCTCCATGCGACCCTGGCTGCTCTGTGCCAGCCTGCTGTTCGGCTTGTCGGTTGCAGCCGCTCCAGCCGGCGCGCAGGTGCGGATATCGATCGAGGTGTTTGGCGGCACCGCGATCAGCATCCCGTCGGGGCTGACGCTCGAGCAGGACGGCGAAGCGAGCATAGATCTTACGGCTGAGTATGAGACGCGGCCGTTCGAGCAGCCTTACTATTGGGCGGTGCGAGCCGGGTTGCGAGGGTCGAGGTCGTCCTGGGAGTTGCAGCTCGTCCATCACAAGATGTACCTGTCCAATCCGCCTGAAGGGGTTGGGAACTTCGAGATCACGCATGGGTTCAACATGCTGACGCTCAACTATGCACTTGAGTACTTACCCGTGAACGTGCGATTCGGTGGCGGTGTGGTAGTACCGTACGTTTCCGGGACCGTGCGGGGTATGGACTACTCGAGTTCGGGCTACCGGATCACGGGTCCGGCGCTTCTTGCTGGCGTGGGAAAAGGGTGGAAGGTGGTCGCGGGCCTCACAGCGCAGGCAGAGGCACAGTTTTCTGCGGCGTGGGCGCGGGTGCCGGTGAGTGGCGGCAGCATAAGCGCTTCCAACTTCGCGCTTCATCTCCGGGCTGGCCTGGGCTACGTTTTTTGAGTCTTGCTTGGGGGTCTGGGCCGGGGATCGTTTACTACAAGGTTGGTGCTGTCAGATGCCCATCTCCTACGAGTTGGTTGGTAAGGTCGCCCGGTTTACCGTCGATGGCGAAATAGACGGCGCAGCCATTCAGCTGGCCCTCGAGCGTGCCACGCGTGATCCGGCATTTCAAGCCGGCATGCGAATTCTGATGCACGATCTCGGTTCGACCTTCCAGGCCTCGAGCGATCAAGCCTACGAGGTGGCGCTGCACCTGAGGTCGCTGATGGAAAACTACTCCCCTCACATCGCAGTAGTGGTCCACGAGGATGTGAAGTATGGAATGGGAAGGATGATCGCGGCGTATTGTGAGAGAGAGGGGATAGACTTCCAGGTGTTCCGCGATTTCGGGAACGCGGAACAGTGGCTCGAGTACGTGCATCATGGCCGTGATGAAGACGGGCGCATCCACGACGAAGACACGCCGGGGCCGTAGCCAACTAGACCGCAGCATCTGAGAGGTAGGCATTGAGATGAGACCCCAAACGCTACTCGGTGCAGTTTTGGGGCTGATTGTTGCCTGCGTTGCTTTCGGCTGCTCGGGGGACGAGGAGCGCGGCCCGTCGACAGACACACCGGAGTGGCGATCTCAGGGATACAGGGGCTCGGAGAGTTGTCGCGAATGCCACGAGCCGAACTACGCGCTGTGGGCGCCCTCCCACCACGGTACGGCGATGCAGCCGTTCACCCCGGAGTTTGCTCGAGCCGAGCTGGGTACCGCCCCCACTGAGATCGTTGTAGGGGGATCTCGTTACAGCTTCGAGGTCGGCGAGGATGGTGCGTGGCTGCATGAGCGTGGGCCGGGCGGGGTGAAGGAGTACGCGATCGAGCACGCTCTGGGCGGCAAGAACATCTACTATTTCCTTACGCCCAGAGAGCGAGGCCGCCTGCAGGTTGTCCCGCTTGCTTACGATGTCCGTTTACAGGAGTGGTTCGAAGCGACGGCGAGCATGGTGCGCCACTTCACGGGCTCGGAGGATGCTGCGCTGGAGTGGACCGACCCCTTACTGACTTTCAACACTTCCTGCTACGGCTGCCACGTCAGCCAGCTTTCGACCCACTACGATATTAGGACGGATAGCTACCGTA
>JBDHAI010000359.1:0-3667 GCA_039588155.1 Gemmatimonadota bacterium
ACGAACCGAGCGAATCCGCGACCGCACGATGCTGACCACGTCCCAGCCGTCTTTCTCCTCGCTGTGACGTGCTATGGCCACGTGTTGGGAGCCGAGGGCGACCCACGACTCGGCCAGCCTCATCGACGCGTCGAGGTCGGCCAGGGCGTAGAGCTGCACTGGGCGATCGCCCCATGAAGCTTCGATTCGACGGCGCAGATCTGCCGGTAGCCGCTGCGGCTGGCCGGTGTAGCGGGCTATGATGTCGTGGTCGGGATGTGTTTGACGCTCTATCATCTGTCGTGACCCTCGATTCTCCAGCTCGTGGCAAAGAAAACGGCCTTCCCGGGTTCCTCGAGGAGGAGCCCGAAAGGCCGGATCACTTCAGATGATATCCGCTGCTTCTAGGGCTCTCCTCCCCGCGTCTGGGAACCGGTGCTATCCGGCGCGCCGTTGAGGCTCATGGGCACACCGATCCCCAGGAATACGCCGCTGTCATGCCAGACACGGCGCTGGGGCCCGGTTCGCATCGTGAAGACGTTTTGCATCTGGGAGATCAAACCCCTCTGGGTCGTGGTTGCGTCGTTCGAAGTTTCCAAGCTACAACAAACGCTTCTCGCTATCAAGCTTCGGTTTCTTGAAACCCCAACGGCGATCTCGTCGACTGCTCACCCCTACGGCGCCCACTGTCAATCGGTTTCGCCCGCGGCCGCCCTTACGACCTAAGTCGGTGAACCGTTATCTTGAAGTGATTCACCAGCTAATACGGGCCGCCACGACCACGGAGTCGCGTATGACCAGATCTGCCTCGCCGCCACGGACCGACTGGCCACCGCTGCCCTATTCCGAATGGGGTGACACCTGCGCCACCCTGCACATGTGGACCCAGATCATCGGGAAGATCCGCATGCAACAGTCGCCATGGATCAATCACTCGTGGCACGTTCCTCTCTACCTCACATCCCGGGGACTGACGACCTCACCGATCCCGCATGGGAACCGCACCTTCGATATCCAATTCGATTTCATCGATCATCGACTCCCCATCCGCACGAGCGATGGCCAGGTACGTTCCGTCGAGCTTCGCCCCCAGACCGTCGCTGAGTTCTACTCCTCTGTCTTCTCCGCGCTGCGCGATCTCGATCTCCAGGTATCGATTCGCCCCGTCCCCAACGAGGTAGAGTCGCCCATCCCCTTCCCCGAGGATCGTGAGCACGCGGCCTACGACCCCGAATACGCTCAACGCTTCTGGCGCGCCTTGCTCCAGATCGACCGAGTGTTCACGGCCTTTCGTGCTCGGTTCATTGGAAAGTGCAGCCCGGTCCACTTCTTCTGGGGCAGTTTCGACCTGGCGCTCACCCGCTTCTCGGGCCGTCCCGCACCCGAGCACCCGGGTGGCATCCCCAACCTGCCGGACGCGGTCACTCGCGAGGCTTACTCCCACGAGGTGTCCAGCTGTGGCTTCTGGCCCGGCAGTGCCGCAGCGCCGGAGCCGATCTTCTACTCCTACGCCTATCCCACGCCGGAAGGGTTCGCCGAGGCCACCGTGCAACCTGACAAGGCGTTCTGGCTATCTGACCTGGGCGAGTTCGTGCTGCCGTATGAGGCCGTGCGGTCATCCGCAGCGCCCGACCACACTCTACTGGAATTCCTCGAGAGCACCTATGCGGCAGCCGCCGAGTTGAGCGGCTGGGACCGCACCGCCCTCGAACGCCCACCGGACTATACCCCATACGGGGACGGCTGAAACTGGCGACCGAGCGGGTTACCGGAGGACCGTGCCCTCACACCACTCCCGGGCGTTCTGGAACATCCGCAGCCAGGGTGACGCCTCGAGGTCGCGCTTCCACTCCTCCGGCATCCACCCCCACTGCCATTTGAGGAACGTGCGCTCCGGGTGCGGCATCATCACCAGGTGGCGGCCATCCGGCGAGCAAAGACCTGCGATCCCGTGCGGAGAGCCGTTGGGGTTGAAGGGATAGGCCTCGGTGATCCGATTATCGTCGTCCACGAATCGGACGGGCGCCAGGCCATCGCGCTCGACGCGGTCCAGGATGCTCGCTTCGGGAAAGAAGGCACGACCCTCACCGTGGGCAACCCAGATGCCCAGCGTCGCACCGTCCATGCCGCCCAGCATGATAGCCGGGCTCTTCTCGATTCGTACCGCAGCAAAGCGCGACTCGAAGCGGCCAGACGCGTTTCGGATGAAGCGGGGTTGCTGCTCGTCGGGCAGGCCTTGCCAGGGGACCCAACCCAGCAGTGCCAGGAGCTGGCACCCGTTGCATACGCCGAGACTGAACGTGTCGGGGCGCTCGTAGAATTCTTGGAACTGCCTCCAGAGATCGTCGTTGAAACGGATGACGCCGGCCCAACCCTTCGCCGAGTCGAGGACGTCGGCATAGCTGAAGCCCCCCACCGCGACGAGGCCGCGAAAACGACGTAGGTCGACTTGTCCCGCCAGGAGATCGGACATCACGACATCCCAAGGCTCGAAGCCTGCCGCGAAGAAGGCGGAGGTCATCTCGCGGTCGCCGTTGCTTCCCTCCTCACGCAGGATGGCCACCGGGATTTTCTCTTTCTTTCCGAAGATCGCTGCCGGCGTATCCTTCGGCACGAAGGGGACCACGAACTTAGGGCCGCTTCGATCTCTTAGGCCTCCCTGCTCTTCCGCCACACACTGCGGGTTGGCCTGCAGCCTGTCGAGCCGGAAGCTGGTGTCTTCCCAGAGATCGCGCAGGTCTCTCACATCATCATCCAGCACCAGCTGACCGTTGTAGCGAACCGATACAGACGTGCCCTGAATGCTGCGGCCGATCACCGCGCACGGGACGTCGGCGCTTCGGAACATTTCGAGTACGTCGCCCTCGTCACCTGAGCTCACCTCGACCTCGGAAAACAGGAACGGTACCGGGTCGTGTGCGTGAGCGTCTTCGATCGAGATGTCGATACCGCAGTTGCCGGCAAACGCCATCTCGAGCAGGGTCGTGATCAGGCCGCCGTCGCTCCGGTCGTGACCGGCCGAGATCCTCCCCGCAGCGATCAGCTCTTGGACGAGAGCGAAAGCCCGTTTCAGGTGCGCCGAATCTTCGACGTCCGCAACCGCGTCGCCCAGCTGACTAAAGACCTGAGCCAAGGCCGAGCCGCCCAAACGGTGCTTGCCAGCTCCGAGATCTACATAGAGCAGGCGGCCGTCCCCGGGCAGCTTGAGATCGGGCGTTACCGTCTTGGTGATGTCGGGACACGTCACATACGCTGAGATGACCAGCTCACCCGGCGCCTTCACGGTCTCGTCTTCGCCCGACGGGCCTGGGGCGTGGGCGGCCATCGAGATGCTGTCCTTTCCGCCGTCCACCGCGATACCCAACTCCAGCATGATATCGCGCATCGCCACCGCGGCATCGTAGAGGGCGGCACCTTCGCCCGGCAGTTTAGCCGCCCACATCCAGTTCGCGGAGCAACGCACGTCTTCGAGCGCGCTCACCGGCACCCAGACCAGATTGGTGAGCGCTTCGCCGACGGCCATGCGCGCCATGGCGGCCGTGTCCAGCAGGCCCTTGATGGGCTGTTCGCCGATCGCTGTCGCCGCGCCGGTGACGCCGAAGTGACTCTGGGCGATGACCGCGACGTCCGCCACCGTCAACTGAAGCGGGCCGGCGCACTGTTGGCGCGCGATGAGCCCGGTCACGCT
>JBDHAI010000360.1:0-2851 GCA_039588155.1 Gemmatimonadota bacterium
GCCGCGTCGACGCCATCGACGCGCTCGCCGCCAGCCGGCGCGCCGGCCTGATCAACTGAACCGAGCCCACCTCACCGGCGTGACCCCCGAGGCCGTGGTCCCGTCATCTCTCGTGTTACGCTGTTCCGCGGCAGCGATGCTCGGGCCTGGGCAGCGATGGAGCGCAAGCCGCAAGCGCGAGGTGATTCTGCGTCTGCTTCGGGGCGAGTCGCTCGAGGCGCTGTCGCGGGAGCTAGGACGTGAGGGACCCGCTGATTTGACCTATCCCCTCCGGGTCCAGCGGCGGAATGGCAGCCGGGAGGCGATGTCATGAGCGAGCGAGCGAGCGCCGGCGCAGCGACCTGGCTGGCGCCGGCGACCGTCAGCCTCCTGCTGCTCGCGCTGGCGTTCTTCACGCTGCTCAAGACCTTCTCCTTCCGCTTCGTCAGCGGCGACGAGCACGTCTACAACTACATGAGTCTGATGGTGCTCGAAGGCCAGTGGCCCTACCGGGACTTCTTCGCCCCCCATCCACCCCTGCCGATCTACCTCACCGCGTTCCTGTTCGGCGTGACCGGCTTCTCGATCGCCGCGTCCAAATGCGTCCCGATCGCCGCCGCCATGTCCAGCGGCGTCCACCTCTATCTGATCGGACGTCGCGCGCTGGGGCCACTCGAAGGTCTTCTCGCCGCGATTCTGTTTCTCTTTACCTTCGACGTGATCCGCGGCTCGAGCCATCCCACGAGCGCCAACGTCGCCGTCGCCCTCATCCTGGCGGGGACCTACCAGGTGCTTCGCCGCCGGCCCGTCGTCGGCGGCGTCCTGCTCGCGTGCGCTTCGCTCACGGGTCTCTACGCGGTCCCCATGATGCTGATGCTGGCCACGCTGCTCTGCCTTCGTTCGCTGCGAGAGGCAGGCCGCTTCGCGCTGGGATGGGGCGCTCTCATGGGACTGGCGATCGCGCTGTTCGCCGCCGTTACCGGTGGAGCGTTCTGGGAGAACACCGTCGAGTTCCACCTCAGCAAAGTGCCGATGCGCCATTCCTGGTACGACAAGTTCGAAAACGTCTTCTTCCTGAATTTCCACGTCATGGCCGGTTTTGCGCCGGCCATCGCCTGGGTCCTCTGTCGCCGGGCCGCCGGCGCGGGCGGGCCGTCTGCCGCCGAGATCGAGCCGCGGCTGCCGCGCTGGGTGAAACCGGCCGTCGCACGCGTCGATCCCTGGGGCACAGGAAGACTCTCCGCTGCCCTCCTCTTCGCCACCTTTGCGCTGGGATACCTGTACTTCTACTCGAACCTGAGGGTCTACTACTCGTACTACTTCATGTTGGTGATGCCGTGGATGGCCATTCTCACGGCTTTCGTTGCCGTCGACGTTCCCCGCGTGATCTGGAGCCACCTGCAATCCACTGGCAGCGCAGACGGCCGGTCGCAGTCGGCAGGAGCGGCGGCGGCGCGCCCGCGAGGCGGAGAAGCGCAGGGTCGCCGCCTCAGTCGGCAGGAGCGGCGGCGGCGCGCCCGCGAGGCGGAGAAGCGCCAGCGAAAGACGGGGGTCGCGAAGAACGCCGCTCCACGCGCGTGGTGGCACTGGCCGGCGATTCCCACCGCGGTGGCGCTGCTGCTGATGTTCGGCTACCGCGAACGCATCGGCGACCAGCGCGTCGCCGACGCGTCCAGTCCGGTGCGCAACTACCGTTTCGTCCAGAGCCCGTTTCTAGGCGACGGCCTGAACGATTGGTTGGAGAAGACGCTCTGGTCCGGCGTTCGCGACCGCCGCGATCCGCCCCTGGGCATCAGGCGTTACCTGCAGCACGAGACGGCCTTCTCGCCGACCATCGATCGCTTCGACGAGGCCGTTCGCTTCGCCTGCCATCCGGGGGACCGCATCTTCGGCGACTACTCGCTTGCGCCGTACGGCGCCGCCATCTCCGACTGCGCGGTGGCCGCGAACATCATCGACACCAACGGATCGCGAATCACCAGTGGTGAGAGCACGATGGCCGGCTGGATCGATGCGGTGGAAGCGGACGGACTCGACGTGGTGGTGTGGCGGAATCGAACCCGCATGTCACGCGATCACGAATTTCGACGCTACGTGCTGGACAACTTCACCGAAGTCGTCTTTGAATGGAAGGATCCGCACATGGGAACGGTGGAGCTTCGGAGCCGTCCTCGCTAAGCAGCGCCGAATCGGTCTTCAGCGCCCTCAGTCGCTCGCGGTGAGCCTATCCAGAAAGGCGTGGAGCCGATCCGCGTCCAGGAAGACCAGACAGACGAGACAGGTCGTCACCCAGAAGGCCCCGACTCCCCCAAGGCGATGAGCACAGCTCTCATGGCGGCCACACTACTCACGCCGTTGCCGCTGCGGGGCGGCCCCGACAGAGAACGCCGTGCCCGTGCTGCCGCGCGGCCGCGGCGCCCCACGGCGTGGGATGCGTCTCGATAAGTGGCCGTGATTCCGGGAGAATCCGGTTATCGGGATGGACAGATGTCCGGAAGCCGGGCGAACTCCCACCCACTCTCTGCTCTCTTTGCCCTCTTCCAGGGAGGACTGTGGCGGAATCGTCGCCGCGGGGGAACCCAGGACGTGACCGCTTTCGAAATGGGGAGGATCTCCACACCACTGTGGAGGTTCTCCACGGTTCCACCCGGCGCAGCGCAGAGCGTCGGGAGTGGTCCTCCTTCGTCGGATCTCGTTCCAGCTTCGGGACTTAGGTCGTCCGTGGCGGCCATTCCGAGCGCCTCGACGGATTCCGGCCCGGGACTTGCACTGGGATTGCTTGGAGCATGGAACGGCTGAAACAGCCGCACAACCAAGGCATCAACCGGGAGGCATCGCCATGGCCTACTTGCTCGTCTTCGTGACCTGCGTC
>JBDHAI010000361.1:0-2850 GCA_039588155.1 Gemmatimonadota bacterium
GTGCTCGATACCTACAACCTCGGCCTCGACATGCCGATCGAGATCGCGCCGCGCACCAAGGACGGCGGCACGGACCTCGCCGCTCTCGAGGGCATGGTCGACGAACAGACGGCGGCCGTGATCGTCCAGAGCCCCAACTTCTACGGCCTGATCGAGGACCTCGAGGCGGCAGCCACCGTAGCCCACGGCGCCGGCGCTCTTCTCATCGCCGTCGTCGACCCCGTGTCCCTCGCTATCCTGAAAAGCCCGGGTGAATGCGGCGCCGACATCTCCGTGGCCGAGGGCCAGCCGTTCGGAAACGCGCTCAGCTTCGGCGGCCCGGTGCTTGGCCTCTTCGCGTCACGCGACAAGTACATCCGCAACATGCCCGGCCGTATCGTCGGGGCGACGGAGGACGTGGAGGGCCGCCGCGGGTTTGTGCTCACCTTACAGACTCGCGAACAGCATATCCGGCGCGAAAAGGCGACCAGCAATATCTGCACGAACCAGGGCCTCTGTGCCCTGGCCGCCACGGTCTACCTGTCAACGGTAGGTAAAGAAGGGCTAAGGCAGGTCGCCGAGACGAGCGCTCAGGTTGCACACTACGCGTACGATAGGATCGTCGCCGAGACCAAGCTCGAACCGCTATTCCCAGGTGCCCCTTTCTTCCGCGAGTTCGCGCTGAAGACACCGGGGCCCGCTCGCGAGATCCTGAGACGTGGCGCCGAGCGCGGCGTCCTGGCAGGTGTGGCGCTCTCGCGCTTTCCCCACATCGATGTCGACGACGGTCTGTTGATCGCCTTCACGGAGAGGCGCACGAAGGACGATGTCGAGCTGCTTCTCGAAGTCTTGAAGGAGGCCTGAGATGTCTAAGCTCACTTTCCACGGACATTCGTGCTTCACTCTCGAAGCCAACGACGGCACGGTGCTCGTCATCGACCCGTTCCTCACAGGAAACCCCCTGGCTGACATTGGGCCGAACGACGTGGTGAAGGCTGACTACATGCTCTTCACCCACGGGCACGGCGATCACATCGGCGACGGCTTTGAAATCGCCGAGCGCACCGGTGCCACAGTGGTCTCCACCTTCGAGATCGTCTCCTTCGCCCAACAGGTGAAGGGGATCGAAAAGGCCCACCCGCTGCACATCGGCGGCGGCTATCACTTCCCTGTCGGCTACATCAAGATGACGCCAGCCCTCCACGGCGGCGCGGTCGAAGGGGACGAATCGGGCCAATACACGACCGTGCCCGGCGGCTTCCTCATCAACATCGATGGGAAGACCGTCTACCACGCCGGCGACACCGCGCTGATCAAAGACATGGAGCTGCTCGAGGGCCGGGTCGATGTGGCCTGCCTACCCATCGGCGACAACTTCACGATGGGGCCCGAGGATGCGGTGAGAGCGGTCGAGATGATCGGGCCAAGAACGGTCATCCCGATGCACTACAACACCTTCGAGATCATCGAACAGGACCCCAGCGCGTTCGCGGCGCAGGTAGGCTCGCGCGCCCATGTCGTGATACTGGAGCCGGGGCAAAGCTACGATTTCTAGTGAAGGGTCAAGAGTGAAGGGTGAAGAGTTCATAAGAATGCTGACGAGGCACATGGTCGCCCCACTACTTTTCACCCTTGCCCCCTTACTCTTAACCTGCAAACTGACTTCTACCACCTAGATGACGATGACCGAGAACAATCCACTACAGCGACCGACCCCAACGATCTTCGAGGATTCCCGAGAGGGACGACGCGGAACCACCATGCCGAAGCCCGACGTGCCCACACGCGCACTCGATGAATTGCTACCCAAGTCCACCCTGCGCAGTCAGCCGCCGGCGCTGCCCGAGGTTCCTGAGCATGGGGTGGTCCGGCACTTCACCGCCATCTCGCTGAAGAACCACCACGTCGACAAGGCGTTCTACCCGCTCGGCTCGTGCACGATGAAGTACAACCCAAAGGTCAACGAGATGACGGCAAGGCTCCCGGGGCTCGCTGACCTTCATCCGTTCCAGCCGACTGCCGCAGTCCAGGGCGCGTTCCAGCTCATGTGGGAGTTGGGCGAAATGCTCAAAGAGATCGCCGGAATGGACGCCATCACGCTGCAGCCGGCCGCGGGCGCACAAGGCGAGTTCGTCGGCGCACTGCTCATTCGCGCCTACCACACGGCACACGGGAATCCGCGCAAGAAGATCATCATACCCGATAGCGCACACGGCACGAATCCGGCCACCGTGGTGATGGCCGGATACGAGGCAGTCATGCTCAAGTCGAACGCGGAAGGCCGCATGGACCCGGCGACACTCGAGGCCGTACTCGACGATGATGTGGCCGGTGTGATGCTCACCAACCCCAACACGTTGGGCAAGTTCGAGTCGGAAGTCGAAACGATCGCCCGCTTGGTGCACGATGCCGGCGGCCTGCTCTATATGGACGGCGCCAACCTCAACGCGCTCATGGGGATCACCCGGCCCGGCGACCTAGGCTACGACATCGTGCACATCAACCTGCACAAGACGTTCTCCAGCCCGCACGGCGGCGGCGGCCCCGGCTCAGGCCCCGTGGCTGTAAAGGAGCATCTCGCCCCGTACCTGCCGGTCCCGACCCTGCAAAGGGATGACGACGGCACGTGCTCACTCGATTGGGAGCGTCCTACCAGCATCGGCAAGGTCCACGGTTTTTGGGGTAACTTCGGTGTTCTGGTTCGAGCGTACACCTACATCCGTATGCTGGGACCCGACGGCATTCTCGATACGGCGCGCACCGCTGCGCTCAACAACGCGTACATGACGGCCCGGCTCCAGGACGTGTACGATCTTCCCTACGGCCGCGGCATGCACGAGTCGGTGTTCTCCGGCTCATTCTTGAAGGAGT
>JBDHAI010000362.1:0-2842 GCA_039588155.1 Gemmatimonadota bacterium
CTACGCGCGCGGGTGGGGCCGTCAACCACCGGCGGGGCCTGGACGCGATGGTGTTGATCAAGGAGAACCATCTGGCCTGCGCCGGCGGAGTCGAGTCGGCCATCCGGCGAGTCGAGGAAGCGAACCGGTCGGGGCTGAAAGTCGAAGTCGAGACGACGAACCTCGAGGAAGTCGAGGTCGCTTTGGCGGCCGGCGCCGATCGGATCATGCTCGACAACATGTCGCTGTCCGAGGTCCGAGCGGCGGTGCGGCTCATCGCGAGTCGGACGTCTCGGCCGCAGGTCGAGGTATCGGGCGGAGTCACGCTGGACAGCGTTCGCGAGCTGGCCGAGGCAGGGGCGGACTACATCTCCGTCGGCGCTCTGACTCACTCCGCGCCGGCGCTCGATCTCTCGCTGCGGATTTGCGAGGTGGGGCGGTGAGCCTCGAGGCTTCGAGCTGGGAGGGTCAGTCCCGCGAGCAGCTGGTGGAGCGTTGGGCGGGTCGACAGGTTCATCTGTACACGCGGATCGACAGCACGAACACTCGCGCGAAAGAGCTCGCCGACTCGGGCGTCCCGCCCGGAACCGTCGTGGTGGCCGACGAACAGCTGGCAGGCCGCGGGCTGGCGTCGCGCCGCTGGCACTCGCCGCCGGGTACGGGGTTGTACCTGTCGCTGATCCTCGAGCCCCTAGCGGCGCCCAACCCGCAGTTGATCCCCTTGCTCGCCGGACTCGGCGTTGCCGGGGCCATCGAGCGTTTGACGAAGGAGACGCGCCTGGGAGTGAAGTGGCCCAACGACATCATCGTTGCTGATCGTAAGGCGGGCGGCGTATTGAGCGAGGCGTCCTGGACGGGCCGAAAGTCCAACTACATCGTCGTCGGTGTGGGCGTCAACGTCGGGCAGCGAATCGACGATTTCCCGGAGCCGCTGCGCGGAGTAGCGACTTCGCTCGCCATGGCCACGGGCCGAGCCGTATCGCGTCTGCAGCTCGCGGATCTCGTGATCTCGGAGGTCGAGAGCCGCTGCCGTGAGCTTCCCGTATGCCTCGATGATGAGCGGGTCCGCCAGTTCAGCGCTTACGACTGGCTGCGAGATCGACGCTGCCGGATCGATGAAGCCGGGGCGACCTCGACTCGAGGCACGGCCGCAGGGATCGCAGCGGACGGCGCGCTTCTCTTGCGTCTTGACCACGGCGCTGTGAAACGCGTGACGTCGGGCCGTGTGATTGCAGACCAGCTACCGATACCGGACTATTGATATGAGTGAACTGCTGGCCATTGATCTCGGGAACACCGAGACCGTGCTTGGCCTCTTTCGTGGGCGCGAGCTGCTGCGCCATTGGCGCATCTCCACCGATGTGCAAAGGACGCCAGACGAGCTGGCACACCTGTTGGGACACCTCGTGGCGGACCAGCCCCGCGAAGGACCGCTCGACGGAATCATCGGGTCGGTCGTACCCGCCGTGGAACCTCTGCTCACCCGCGGGTTCCGCCGGGCGTTCGGCCGCGAGCCCCGACTCATCAACGACCCGGCGCTGCTCACCACGAACGACGGTCCGCTGCCCATCCGGTTGGAGGTCGAGGAGCCCCACACGGTAGGTGCGGATCGCATGCTCAATACCCTGGCCGTGGCCGAGCTGCATGGCGTCGACGTCGTCGTGGTGGACTTGGGAACCGCCACGACCTTCGATTGCATCACCGGCGACGGCCGCTTCCAAGGCGGGGTGATAGCGCCGGGGCCGCGGGCCGGTATCGAGGGTCTCGCAGAACGGGCCAGTAAGCTCCCGTTCATCGATCTCGTACCGCCGGAATCGGTGATCGGGCGGAGAACCGAGGACTGCCTCCGCGCGGGCTGCTTTTACGCTATCGTCGACGCGATCGACGGGATCGTCCGCAGGATAAGAAAGGAGTGGCAGCGGCCGGAAGCCAAAGTCCTGGCGACGGGAGGACTGGCGCCCCTCATCGCTCCCCACTGCGATACGGTAGATGAAATAGAGCCCTACCTCACCCTCTACGGGCTCGAGATCGCAAACCGCCTGCTCGGCGATCCCGCTCGGTAGGGCCCAAACCGCCGCGGCTACGCGGCGCGGCGGATTTTAGATCTAATCTTCTCTAGCGCCCGGTCGGCGGTATCCGGGCTGATCAACTTCACAATGAAATAGACCACCGCCAGGAAGAACGCCAGCTTGATGGCCGCTACGAGCAGCGCCGTGAGCAGGCCCAATACCGGCAGCAGCAGCGCCGAGGCCACGGCAAGAGCCACAAGGCCACCCACCAGCAGCGCACCCAGCGTGAACATCCCTCTCAGCATTTCTGTGCCTCCTGTCAACGCTTGTAAGGCTGGGCACCCGGCCGGCACCAGGCCACCCGCCTCCTCCCAACCTACTGTACGGCCCGAGGCCGATCCGGGTTTCAAGCCGATACCGCTTGATACGTCCAGCCGACGACTTGGGTTCCCGGGTCCGGACACTCAGCCACAACTGCAGCCTGGGGCTCCGATTCTGACATTTTGGCAGAATCGGGCACCTTTACTATTGGCACAGTTCGTGCCAAGTTGCAAGGTTAGCTTTGCGGAGCACTCTTAGACAACTGATCGCGAGTCGACGGCCTGGACAGCTGGGCCGGCGAAGCTCCGCGTCGTACGATTAACGATACAACAGGTTGAGAGAGGAGGAAAGCGTCCATGCAGATCAAGCCCCTCGCTGATCGCGTAGTCGTGAAACCGCTCGAGGAGACCGAGCAGATGAAGGGCGGCTTATACATCCCGGACACGGCAAAAGAGAAGCCTCAGCAGGGAGAGGTCGTCGCTGTCGGCCCCGGCCGGGTGAGCGACGAAGGCAAGCGGATCGAGGTCGAGTTG
>JBDHAI010000363.1:0-2839 GCA_039588155.1 Gemmatimonadota bacterium
GACCATCTTTTCGAGACTGTTCTTGCCGTAGTAATCCGACAACTCGTCAACGAAGGTGACGTACACAGCCCGGTCCGTATCGCCGAACTGCACTTCGTGAGCATGATAAGGGTAGGGATAACCGAGATCGCTAAAGAAGGACACCCACTCCTTGTTGAGCGCCTCGAACTCCTCGTCCATGCCCGATTTGATCCACATAACGTCCATATGGCCGTACTTCATCGTTTCCATGTCGAAGCCTTCGACCATGTAGCTCCAGTCGTCCTTCATCTCGAAGATCTCCTCCGCTACCGTCTCAGAGCGGATTCCCTGGAACTTGGCCATCGCGCCCTGCATCTGCGCTTCGCCCTCGGTGCCGGCGAACGACTGGACGAACTGCATGGGGTTGTCCCAATAGGCGTAGGCGTCGACCGGATAGACCAGCGTGTATGCCGAGCCGTCCTGCCAGAACCCCCAGCGATGCGGTGTGTTCGCCTTGCCGGCCGCTTCGACTAGTTCCTTGACCGCCGCCTCCCAGGTCATCGCGTCGGCGGGATCGACGTTCCAGGTCGAGACCTGGTACAGCTGCCCGCGCTCGTACGCCTCGCCTTCCTCCTGCGCAAGAGCTGTCGCAGGGGCGGCCAGGACGAGCGCCAGGGCAAAGGGGATGAGCTTTCTCATAGTTGGGGCCTCCTGATTGAGTGGGTTGGTAGAATCGCTGTCTCTGTTTGACTTCCTTGCCTCGAACCGGCGCGACCGCTCCTGCAGAGGACGGGATCGGATGGAGAATGTGATGGCAGATCGGCCCGACCGGCGGCCGAGATTAGGCAATACTGTCACGTCTAGCGGCCTCGAGGGTTGGGGACAGGTCGCACGAGCAGCCTACAGCCTTTGACAATAAGTGGACAGTATAGCAGCGGCCCGGCCTGCGGGTCAAGCTTCTCGTGCGTTCCCGCAGGCCGGGCCGGGTTTATTTGGAGGGGCCGGCGTTCACTCGTAGTTCTTTGACCTGAACGGTGACGTTCATCTCACCGGATTCGAGCATCTCCTCGAGACGCTCGATCTGACCCGCCATCATCTTCTCCATCATCGCCCGCTCGGAAGCGGACATGTCCTTCATCTGCTCCCTCATCTCTTCGAGGGCTTCGCGCGCTTCCTCTTTATCTTCCTCGGACAGCCCTCCGGCGAACCCGCTCACCGTCATCTCGGTGACGAACGGGTGGATCCATCCGTCGACCTCGCGATAGTCGGTCACCAGCATCTGCATGTTGACGGGGACCACACGCCCGTCACGCTGGGCTTCGCCCTCTATTTCCATCTTCCTGAGCAGGTATTCGTCTCGGTCGATATAGAACGTACCCGTCTTCGCCGTGAAATCGGAATCGTTCTCGCCGACGCTGGGATTCCAGTCGAGGGTGCTCAGATCGTCCACGCGTAAGGCGTAGCAACTTTGGCCATCGACGGTCTCGATACCGGTCAGGGTCGCGTGATCGGCGATGTCCTTGAAGGCGGCATAGTCGATGCCGACATCCTCCATCGAGCCGTCACCGGTATCCTTCATCATCAGCGTCGGGTGGCCGTCGACCATCTGCTTTTCGAAGTAGCTCGTCATCTCGAAGCCCATGACCTCCTGCACGACCGTGATGTTGTCGATGCCAGCCAGGCGCTGCTCGTGCCGCTCCATCGCGGTCTCTAGCACGTCCTTGGCGCTCTGCGCGGTTGCCGGCACCGCCAGTACGACCCCAGCCGCCGCGATCATTAGCGCAGATCCAGCCGTTCTTCTTCTCATTGACCTTCCTCCGTTCGAACGAGAAACCATTGACCGCAAGCCGAGCGGCTCTTTACCAGCCGCCACGATAGCCGCTTTTGCTCTGGCACTCAAGTCGCCCTCTTACGGCATCTCTCGATCTGCTTCGGCCGAAAGACGCGCGAGATGCTCGTCGCTCAGGCCCCCGAGTTCGAAGAGCGACACGCCGGCGGCACCGGCGGCGCGGCTCACCCCAACAGATTCGACGAGCTCATCCGGGTTGAGGCTGGGAAGGTAGAGACCGCTGTAGAGCGGCACGTGTGCAGGGAGCGCGGCCACCCCGGCGCCTGTCGCTTCCCCGATCCAAGCGATGTCCTCGTTGTAGAACTCGTGGTAGAGCATGGGCAGGACAGCGTCGAGCGGCCACTCGTCCCAGGCCTGGCGCACGAGCTTGCGGGCTAGCGTCGGGGTGGGGAAGACGGCGGCGGTGATGGGCTTCCCGTGCGCGTGGACGGCGTCGGCCAGCACGCGTACCAGGCCCGTCAGACTATCCCAACGGAAGCGGCGCCAGGCAACGTCTTGCGTGGGATCAACGAGCTCGAGGGGGTCGGTCCCAGTCTGCTGCCTGAACGTGGCGCGGCACACCTCGCAATAGCAGAAGTCGAACTCGGGATATTCTTGGTCCTGCACGAGGTCGTACTTCTCCCAGAGACCGACCGGCAAGATGACGTCGGAGTGGCGGATGTAATCGAGGTGAACGCCGTCGATGTGGGGGTCGCCGGCGAGCTCGGCGACGATGCCGCGGAGGTACTCGCGGACCGGTTGACGTGTGGGACATACCCACTTGTAGTAGTCGACGTAGGGCGGCTTCTCGAGCGTCGACTGGCCGCTGCGGCTGACTGTGAACCACTCGGGGTGGCGCTGCTGAGCCCAATCGTCGCCGTTGCGATTGAGCACCCAAATCCAGCGGTGGAACTCGAGGCCCGCGGCGCGAGCGGCGCTCGACAGCAACTCGATGTCACCGCCGGAGACGAGGACGGCGTGAATCCCGGCTTGTCGGACTCGGACGAAGCGACGTTGCCACTCTTCGGCACCAGCGTCGCCGCCGCCATG
>JBDHAI010000364.1:0-4043 GCA_039588155.1 Gemmatimonadota bacterium
TAGTTCGTGAAGAAGGCAACGGCGAACGTCCCGAGCATGACCGCAACGTAGCGTGGGTGCCTGATTTTTCCGTAGATGCCGTCTGTGAGAAGCCTGTTGTCCGCTCTCTCCGGCGCGATCTCCGGCACGCCCAGCAGCATGCGAGCTTTGAGGTGCTTACGGGCACGGACGTCTATGTAAATCGAAGCACCGTAGAACAACACCACGAGAACCCACAGCAGACGGTTCGTCCCGAATTCGACGGATAGTAGTGGCTTCCGCAGCGCGTAGAGGCCGGCCATGACCGCGAGGGCATAGAGGCTGAGGAAGACGAATGCGCGGGTCGTGCCCAACCTGCGCCAGAACCCGACGAGCGGGTGTACCCACAGCCAGTAGGTCACTGCCGGCGGGTAGGCGAGCAGAGAGATCAGCGCTAAGACGTAACGCGCCTTATCCATGTATTCGACGGGTATCGGAGAACACGCCGCAGCCAGATCGCCAGAACCGTGATGCTCAGCGCCAGCACGAGCAATGCGACCCGGCGCGTTCGAGCGCTATAGACGGATGCGACAACGACGTTATCATCCGGAGAGATGACGCGCACACGGGGGTGGCCGACGATGTCGGCGATGAACCCGACGGGAGGCGGACCGCTGAAGTAATTACCGAAACGCTCCAACACGTACACGCGGTCCTGCCACAGCGCGACCCCGACCGGCGTCCACGGCAAGCCCACACGCGTAACAGTAGTCACCGCCCCCGAAGGCGCGATGATTCGGACACGGCGGTTCCCGAGATCGGCTACGAAGATTCTACCGGCGCTGTCCACAGCGATCCCCTGCGGCCGCCGGAAGCGCGCTTCGCCGGCCGGCCCATCACGGAAGCCCGCAACCGAATCGCCGGCAACGAGCTCCCAGCCGCCGTCCTCGAGTAGCCGAACCACGCGATTGTCGACAGTCGCGTAGCCCATGCCATCGGCAGCGTAAGCCACGTAGTAGTAGGGTGCGGGCGGATAGCCGTCCAGCGGATACTGGAGCGATCCATCCGCGGTTACGTCCAGCACGTTCGTATGGATATCGCGGGCGACGCGCGTCAGCTGGCCGCTGAGCTCGATGCGCCAGACGACATTGCGATGCGTGTCGTTGAAGTAGACGCGGCCACGCGAGTCGACGCTGATGCCCGAGCCGGAATGCGCTGCCGCGAGGCGGACAGTGCTACTGACGGCGACGAACCCGAGCAGTAGCCACCAGAGTTGGTGCAGGTGCCGTCTCCTTGGCACGCCGGCGATCACTCTATACTAGAGTAGCCTTGAGCTCGAACTCGACGTTTCCCTTCAGCGCCTTCGAGACCGGACAGCCGTTCTTAGCACCCTCGGCCGCCTCCTGGAAGGCCGCCGCGTCCATGCCCGGGACCTTGCCCTTCACCTCCAAGCGCATCTTCGTGATCTTGGGACCGTCATCGAGAAGCTCGAGGGTGCAGTGAGCCGTGGTCGAGATGGTCTCCGAGGGGGTGCCGGCCCGCTCGAGAGCGGCCGACAGTGCCATGCTCAGACAGGCCGCGTGGGCGGCAGCTATCAGCTCTTCAGGGTTCGTTCCCGCGGCACCCTCGAACCGAGTCGGGAACGTGTACTTTCCTGCAAAGGAGCCGGAGCCGGCGCTGAATTCGCCGCGGCCGTCTCGCAGCACGCCCTGCCAAGATGCATTCGCCACGCTGGTCGGCATCTGATATCTCCTCTTGAGTGAATGGATGTCCTAGCCGCATCGCAAAGCTCGAAGTGAGACCGGCCCCTATTATTAGGACTCGCCACATAGACCGCCAGTGCCCGGGGAGTCCACGCCGCTGCGGTGACGGCGTGGCGCAACACCTCCAGCAGCCCTTGAAAACCCACTCAGCGAGCCAATCCTGACCGGTGCCGGTCAATACGACCGCATCGGTCGCCCGCAACCACTACCCTCAGCTCTCCTGGTCGAGCCATCTAATTCAATGCGCAAGAAGCACTTAGAGGTCCTCCTGCAGCGCCGGCTTTGTATTTGCTAATCGTGCCCTTGCAGGCCGACCTACCCGCCCGGACCGACAACGACTTGGGAGCACGCGGATGCGCAGGGTGGAGTTGGCAAGGAAACCGATCGACGAGTACCGGGAGCTCATCGGGGCGGAAGCGACCGCTGAGATCGAGGAGCTGGCTGAGCCGCTGCGCGGTGCTCGAGTGTTGCACCTGAACGCCACAGCTCACGGTGGGGGCGTGGCAGAGCTGCTCCCCACATTGGTCGGCCTGAAGCGCGGACTGGGTATCGAGGCGGAGTGGTACGCGCTGTCGGGTAACGACGCCTTCTTCGAACTCACCAAGAAGCTTCACAACGGCCTTCAGGGTATGGCCGTGGATATCTCTCCAGGATTGCGCGGCCTCTATCTGTCGACGCTTGAAGAGAACCGGGAGGCCTTCGAGCGCGACTGGGACTACGTGGTCGTGCACGACCCTCAGCCTGCCGGACTCATAGGCGTTCTCGACGGTAGGCGAACTGGCCGCTGGCTGTGGCGATGCCATGTCGATACCACGAGCCCCAACGACGTGGCCCTCGATTTCTTAGCGCCATACATGGGCGGCTTCGAGCTGGCGATCTTCACTCTCCCGGAGTACGCGGCTCGGAAGCTCAGCCCCAAGCGCAGCGAGTTCGTCTACCCGTCGATCGATCCTCTCTCGCCCAAGAATCAGGTTCTGGCCAACGGTCTGTCACGCCAAATCCTCGAGAACCGCTTCGGCATCGATCCCGACCGACCCCTGATGACACAGGTGTCGCGTTACGATCCTTGGAAGGACCCGCTGGGGGTCATCGACGGACATGCACATTCTCAGCACACTCGACCTTCTGAGCCAGGACGACCTGACGCACGCCCTCGAGATCAACGCTTTCCAGACGTGTAGCGACGTCGTCGTGCAGAAGTCGACCCGCGAAGGCTTCGGCCTGGTGGTCGCGGAGGCGATGTGGAAGGGCACGCCGGTCGTGGGCGGAAAGGTAGGCGGGATCAATCATCAGATCGCTGACGGCGAGAACGGCTACCTGGTCTCGAGCGTCGAGGAGTGTGCGGCACGAGTCGTCGAGCTTCTGCAGGACCCCGAGCAGCGCCGGGAGATGGGCGGGCGAGCACGAGAATCGGTCCGACGGCGCTTTCTGACCCCGCGTCATCTGGCCGACTACCTGAGGATATTCAACTCCATTAGCTGACCGGCGCGAACCCGCCACCCACCCGGCACCTACCCCATCGACGCACGGATATCCGCCTCAGCGGACGCCGCCCAAGCGCCGCGATATCGCGATTGCACTGACACCCGGCCCGACTAAGTTCAAGCAGATCAAAAAAGACCTTCAGCAGGCTGTTAGCCCGATATGGAACATAGTGATCGGTCTCTAATCATAGTCGCCAACCGCCTGCCTGTGCTGCGCGTTCGCAGCAAGAGCGGTACCGGCTGGAAACGCAGCCCGGGCGGGCTGGTTTCCGCGCTGACACCGTTCGTGCAGCGGGCGCGCGGTGCTTGGGTAGGTTGGACCGGAAGCACGGGCTCCGCCCCGGAGCCGTTCAGTCACGATGATATCCGACATGTCCCGGTCCCGATCTCGAGGGCGCAACTGCGAACCTTCTACAACGGATTCTGCAACGAGACGATTTGGCCCCTCTATCACCACGCGATCCGCCAGCCAGAATACCACCGCCATTGGTGGCGTCCATATGCCAACGTCAACAAACGGTTCGCTCAGGTCACCGCGAAGAACGCCACCACAGGCGCGACCGTCTGGGTACACGATTACCACCTGCAGCTCGTTCCCGCGCTGTTGAGGGAGCTCCGACCCGATCTGCAGATCGGCTTCTTTCTGCACATCCCTTTCCCACCCAAGGAGCTCTTTGGCCGCTTGCCCTGGCGTCGTCAAATACTCGAGGGTCTACTCGGTGCGGACGTGGTGGGCTTCCAGACGCAGGATGGCGCTGAGAACTTTCTCGGGCAGGCGCGTACCTACGCGGAAGCGCGCAAGCAACGCAAAGAGCTGAGCGTGCATGGGCGCCGAGTC
>JBDHAI010000365.1:0-3368 GCA_039588155.1 Gemmatimonadota bacterium
GAACGCGGCGTGTCGAGATGAGGCCGGGAGACTAGAGGCCCTCCTCCCCGGGGTCGTACACGCGGCGGAACTCGAGCGCCTCGCGACCGCCGCTGATCTTCATCTTCACGTAGAGCTGCCGGCCTTCCTCTGAGAGCTCGAACTCTTCGGTGATCTTGACTCCGACCTGCAGAGTCCGCTCAACAACGAGCTTATCACCTCTCCAGCGGCTTTTGACGGAGACCATTCCGAGCCCCTCGAGCCGTTGATCGCGCTCGCGCCCGTCCGGGTAGAACACGCGCGTCAAGCCCTCGGCGCCGGTGAGCTTGAGGGTGGTGTCACCCTCCTCCAGTCTGAAGGCCACCGAGTTCTGGAGCAGCAAGGCGGTGCCCATCTGCCAGCCTTCGCGGCGCTCGCCTCCGGCGTCGGGCCGGCGAGCGCCCGGTGCGCCGGGCGGCGGTTCCCGCTCTATACGATCGCCGGGTTCGTCGCTCTGCTCCAGGTTGATGACCCAGGTGCCGGTGAGGTCAGGGTGCTCGGGAGCCACACCGGGAGCTCCGCTGGAGCAGGCGGAGGCCAGGCCCGTTGAGGCGGCGAGAAGAGCGGTGAACAGCAGGCGCGAAACGCGTAACATCGACTCGACTCCGGTCATATTTATGGGTTCCGCATAACAAACAGGGCCACCCGTCCCGCGGCCTCGCATGCCGGGCCCCATGAAGCCGCGTCTCTCCCCCCTAGCCGCCATGATGCTGTCCATTCGAGCCGCTTGCGCGGGCGTCAGCACGGCGCGGATCTCGGCGGTGACGGAATCGGTGGAGGCGCGAAGGCGCGGAAGCATGTCCTGCATCATCTCATCCATGCGCGGCCGGCTGCGCTCCATGATCTCGAGGATCTGAGACCGCTGCTCGGGCGTGAGGTCGAGCCGTTCGAACATCCCTGGCAAGAAACCTTCGCGCCAGCCTGGCATCATGCCTGCCTCGGGCCCGGGGGGTGCGGGGTAGCGGCGGGCGGCGCGGACCCGCTCGATGGCCACGCCGGACAGGGCGCCGACCGCGAAGGTGATGAGCAGAAGGACAATACCCTGTGTGCGAACCCGACCCAGCGATTCGATGCCCTTCTTCATGAATCCTCCTCCAAGCCAAACAGCAGCTCCTCGGTCGTCGGCACTCCCTCGCTTCGTACCCATACGGCGATCTGTACCGGCACGCCGATGGCCTCGGCGATGCCCATCTCCGTGTCGGTGGTCGGAGACGGCGTGTCGTAGGAGAGAAGCGCCCCGATAGAGATGATCCCCGCGATCGCGGCCGCCGCCAGGAGCGGCCGCCACCAGAGGCCGACCTGACCGACGACACTGGCCTGGGCGCGGCGCCGCGCCAGCTCGGGAGCTGCGGCTTCCACTATCGAGTCGACGAGTCCCTCGAACCGCTCGCTGTCCGCGGTCGGGTCTAGGCGCGAAAAGTCGATGCGCTCATCATCCATCTGTGTACTCCTTGAGAAACTCGACACCAAGCGTCGCACGCAGGGCGCGGCGCGCACTCATCAGATGCTGCCGTGACATACCTTCCGATATTCCCAATACCTCGGCGATCTCGCGGTGCTTCCATCCGTCCATGTCGTGAAGCAGAGTGACCTCCCGCTGGACCTCGCTGAGGCGGGCCAATGCCGACTCGAGATGGCTTCGGAGCTCGGCTTGTTCGGCTTCGCTAGCGGTGTCCTCGTCGCCGGCTGCGCTGACCGCCTCCAGGGGAGCCGCCGCTCGGATCTTGCGGTAGCCGTGGTAGTTTCTCGCCCGATTCCTTGCGATCTGCAGCAGCCAGGGCATGAAGCGCTCGGGCTGCCGGACCTCGTCGAGCCGTTCCATGGCACGAACGAAAGCATCCTGGCTGACGTCCTCCGCGTCCATCGGATTGCCCAGAACTCCGAGGGCCACCGCGTAAACCGCCCGGTAATGGCGGCGTACCAGGTCCTCGAACGCCTCCGCGTCACCGCGGCGGGCTCGCTCCACAAGTCGTGCATCGGTCAAATCGGCTTCCCTACCGTCCTCCATGCCTCACATCGCCCGCGTTATCAAGACAGTCAACCGCCTCATAACGTTAGATCTGCAGGGGCAGGGCGGCAGCTGCAGGTGACCATCTGCCTTGAGGGTGGCAGCTGCCGGGGGCTGTCGAATTCAGGCGAATCTGCGAGGCGCGCGAACCCCGCTAGAGGCGGTATTCCTTCATCTTTCGCCAGAGGGTGGTCCGGCTCATGCCGAGCCGGCGCGCCGCCTCCCCGCGATTGTACCTAGCCTTCTGGAGTGCCGCACGGATGCGACCGACCTCGTCGGCCTCGCTGGGCGTGAGCGTTTCGGTCACCGGCGATTCATGCCGACCCGCCACGGCTGCCCCCTCAGCGATCTCGGTTTGCGCGGCCGCGGCCACCGCGGTTACCCCGGCCGGCACCTCGATTTCGCCCGATGTCTCGCCGGCATGGCGCTCGATCTCGAGCGGCAAGTCGCCGGTGTGAATCGTCTGGCCCTCGCAAACCGAGATCGCATATTCGAGCGCGTTCTCTAACTCGCGCACGTTTCCTGGCCACGGGTAGGTGAGCAACGCGCGGCTCGCCGATGGCGCGAGGCGCAGCGAGCGGCCGCGCTCACGTCCGATCTTGTCGAGAAAATGCCGGATCAACAGCTCGAGATCCTGACGCCGTTCGCGCAACGGTGGGATATCGATGGGGACGACACGTAGGCGGTAGTAAAGGTCCTCGCGAAAGCGACGCTCTGCCACGGCTCGGACCAGGTTCACATGGGTCGCCGCAATCACCCGCACGTTGACCTTGCGCGTGCGCGTGTCGCCTACCCGCTCGAAGCTGTGCTCTTGGAGAAAACGCAAAATCTTCGCCTGCAAGCTCAAAGCCAGGTCGCCGATCTCGTCGAGGAATAGCGTGCCGCCGTCGGCGAGCTCGAAACGGCCCTGCCGATCTTTCACGGCACCCGTAAAGGCGCCACGGACGTGGCCGAACAGCTCGCTCTCCAGCAACTCGGAGGGGATGGCGGCGCAGTTGACGGGGACGAAAGGACCGTCGGCCCGGTGAGACGTGGCGTGAAGCGCCTGGGCCACCAGCTCTTTTCCGGTGCCGCTCTCACCCGTGATCAGCACCGTCGAATCGTTGTCCCGCAGCAGCTCGATGACCCTGAAGATTCGCTGCATAGCGGGCGACTTCGCGATAATCCCGCCGACGGCCGGCTGTTCAGGCGCCTCCTCCTCCGGCCGTATCATCACCGATACCTTCGCCTGCAACCCCGTGCAGGTGTCCGTCGCCTCGATCGGTCCGATACTGAGCGACACCGGCTTGCGCTCGCCCGTGACGGTGCTCAGGAAAGCGCGAAAGCCCTCTCGCTTCTCGCC
>JBDHAI010000366.1:0-2807 GCA_039588155.1 Gemmatimonadota bacterium
GGAGTCAGCATCTCGGCATGGGGGCAGAGCTCGTCGCTACTTACCCCCGAGCGCGCGAAATCTTCGAGCGAGCCGACGAGGCGCTTGGCTTCCCTCTCTCGAGGCTTTGTTGGGAGGGTCCGGAGGACGAGCTGACCCAGACCGAGAACGCCCAGCCGGCGATACTCGTGCACAGCTATGCCGCCTGGGAGGTCGTCAAGGAGGCAATCGTCGCGCGGGTCAGGTACGCCGCGGGGCATTCGCTCGGTGAGTTCACGGCCTACACGAGCGCGGGTTCGCTCGACTTCGAGGACGCCGTGCGTCTCGTCCGCCGGCGCGGTGAGCTGATGGCGGGCTCGCGAGCGGGTACGATGTCGGCGATCGTCGGGCTCGACCCCGAGAGCGTGGAGTCGATCTGCGGGCAAGTCGCGGCTGAAGCTGGAGTCGCCGTGGCGGCGAACTACAACTCGCCTCAGCAGATCGTGATCTCGGGGGATATCGAGGCCGTGACGGCGGCTGGCGAACTGGCGAAGCAGGCGGGGGCGAAGATGGTGCGGCCACTCAGCGTCAGTGGCGCCTTCCATTCACCGTTGATGGCCGATGCGGAAAGCGGTCTGCGGGAAGCACTGGACAGAGTCGATTTTCGAGATCCGCTCTTTCCGGTGATCTCGAACGTGACGGCGGAGCCGGTGGCTGATGCAGAGACTGCTCGCAGCACGCTGGTCAGGCAACTGACGGCGCCGGTTCGCTGGACACAGGGTGTGCAGCACATGGCGAACGATGGGGTGGCGAGCTTCGTAGAGCTGGGCCCCGGCAAAGTGCTAACCGGCCTGTTGCGCCGCATCGACCGGAGGCTTGGGGGTATCGAAGTTGGGAACCCGGAGGACGTCAAACGACTGGAAAAGGGACTGAAGTAATGCAGGAGCTAAAGGGAGCCGTTGCCATCGTGACCGGCGCCTTCCGGGGTATCGGACTCGCCACCTCGCAGGAGCTGGCCGACGCCGGTGCGAAGGTCGCTCTGGTCAATCGCGACGCGAGTCGTGCGGAGGAAGCGCTCAAGCAGCTGCCCGAGGGCAGCGCGCGGACATTCATCTGTGACGTGACGGACGTCGCTTGCGTGGCGGGTATGGTGAAACTGGTCGAGGAGGAGATGGGGCCCGTTTCCGTTCTGGTGAACAACGCCGGCGTGACGCGCGACAGGCTACTCCTGAGGTTGAGTGACGACGACTGGGATCTGGTCATGGACGTCAACTTGAAGGCGGCGTTCAACCTGATGAAGATCGTGTCCCGCGGGATGGTCCGCAGGCGCTCAGGAGCGATCATCAACGTGTCCAGTGT
Organism: Gemmatimonadota bacterium; assembly: GCA_039588155.1. GTDB lineage: Bacteria > Gemmatimonadota > Gemmatimonadetes > Palauibacterales > KS3-K002 > JBDHGH01. Next base: position 1,318 of record JBDHAI010000366.1, read on the forward strand.
TGTAGGAGTGATGGGTAATGCGGGCCAGGCCAATTACTCGGCGGCCAAGGCGGGCCTAATCGGACTCACCAAATCGGCGGCCAAGGAACTGGCGGTACGCTCGATCCGCGTCAACGCCGTGGCACCCGGCTTCATCGAGACCCAGATGACGGCGGATCTGTCCGATGATGCGCGGGAAGCTTTGCTCAGCCAGATCGCAATGAGAAAGCTGGGCCAGCCGAGGGATGTGGCGCCGGTGATCAGGTTTTTGGCCGGCCCCGGGGCACGTTACATCACTGGCCAGGTGATTGTTGTGGACGGGGGCATGGTCATGTAGTTTCGGTGGGGTTCTTACTGTTACAAATTAGAGTCTAGTTGGACTTCCAGGCAGAAAAGGCAAGGAGAGACACCCATGGCAGACATCGAGTCCCGCGTTCGGGACATCATCGTGAACGAGCTGGGCGTTGAGCCCTCCAAGGTGACCGCAGAAGCATCCTTCGTCGAGGACCTGGGTGCCGACTCGCTCGATACCGTCGAGCTCGTCATGGCATTCGAGGAGGAGTTCGGGATCGAGATCCCCGACGAAGACGCCGAAAAGATGGAGCGGGTAGGCGACGCCGTTAAGTACCTCCAGGAGAAGGAAGGGGCCTAAGGCTCCCATGCCTGCCAACCGCGATCGTAGGGTAGTCGTTACGGGCGCTGGCCTGATCACGGCAATTGCGAACGATCTGGCCAGCAACTGGGCGGCGCTAATGTCGGGTAAGAGCGGCGGTGCGACGATCACAGCCTTCGATCCGTCCGATCAGCCGGTTCGATTCGCTGCCGAGGTCAAGGACTTTGAGCCAACCGACTTCCTCGACCGAAAAGAAGTGAAGCGGACCGATCGCTTCACTCATTTCGCGCTCGTCGCTACCGCTCAGGCGATGGAGAACGCAGGCCACGGTGAATCCGCGGACATACCGCAGGAGCGCTTCGGTGTAATCACGGGTAGCGGTATCGGCGGCATCACCACGCTCGAGCAGCAGCACAAGGTCTGTATTGACCGCGGTCCCGACCGTGTTTCCCCCTTCTTCGTCCCCATGTTCATCGCGGACATGGCGCCGGGTCTCATCTCTATGAAGTACGGCGCCAAGGGACCGAACTACACGACGGTCTCTGCGTGTGCTTCGAGCGCGCATGCCATCGGCAACGCGTTCAAGCTCATTCAGCGCGACGCGGCTGACGTGATCATCGCCGGCGGATCCGAGTCGTCCGTGACCCCTTTGACTATGGCGGGATTCGCCTCGATGAAGGCCCTCAGCTTCCGAAACGACAGCCCGGAGACGGCGAGTCGGCCGTTCGACGCCCAGCGCGACGGATTCGTGTTGGGCGAGGGTTGTGGAATGATGGTGCTGGAGAGTCTCGAATTCGCCAAGGCGCGAGGGGCGAGGATCATCGCCGAGATCGTTGGCTACGGAATGACAGCGGATGCCCACCACATGACGGCGCCGGCGCCTGAGGGTGAAGGCGCG
>JBDHAI010000367.1:0-2804 GCA_039588155.1 Gemmatimonadota bacterium
GATCGGGGAGCGGCAAGAAGAAGACGGTCAAGAAGGCTGCAGCCAAGAAGTCGGCTGCCAAGAAGTCGGCGAAGGCGAAGAAACCTGTGGCGAAGGCGAAAAAGGCCGCAGCAAAGACGAAGAAGCCCGCAGCTAAGGCGAAGAAGCCCGCGGCGAAAGCGAAGAAAGCTGCGCCGGGTTCGCGAAGACAGACGGCAAAGACCCAGAAACCGTCGGGAAGAGCGAAGCCACAAAAGAGCTCAGGCACGACCGGGCGTGGGAAGGGAGAAGGCGGGGACAGTTATACCGCCGGGAAGATCCAGGTCCTCAAAGGTCTCGAGGGTGTGCGCCGCCGGCCGAGCATGTACATCGGATCGACGTCGGGGCGCGGCCTGCATCATCTCGTGTTTGAAGTTGTGGACAACAGTATCGACGAGGCGATGTCGGGCTACTGCGATCAGATCGACGTCGTCGTTCATCCTGACAACTCGATCACTGTGACGGATAATGGTCGCGGGATTCCAGTAGACATCCACCCAACCGAGAAAGTGCCGGGTGTCGAACTGGCCATGCTGACGCTGCACGCAGGCGGCAAGTTCGACAAGGAATCTTACAAGGTCTCGGGCGGCTTGCACGGGGTCGGCGTCTCGGTGGTCAACGCGCTTTCGGAGCGCCTGGCCGTCGAAGTACACCGGGACGGCAAGATCTGGAAGCAAAGATTCAGTCGCGGTCGGAAGGAGACCGGGCTCCGGGCCGTGGGTGATACCGACAAGACGGGTACCAAGGTGGTGTTCAAACCCGATCCTGAGGTCTTCACCGAGCTCGAGTACGATTCCGACACTCTAGAGACTCGGCTTCGCGAGCTTGCCTTTCTCAACCGCGGTGTCACGATCTCGTTAGCGGATGAGCGGACGGGTAGAGAGAGAAAGAGAAAGTACCAGTACGAAGGTGGCATCAAGGAGTTCGTGGAATACCTCCGTGGCAATCGCAAGCCGGTTCACCAAGAGATCGTCTACGTAGAGGCCAAGCGCCCGGAATGCGAGTTGGAGCTTGCACTACAGTACAACGAGGGATTCAAAGAGGACACGTTCACCTTTGTAAACAACATCAACACTCACGAAGGCGGCACTCACCTGACCGGATTCAAGGCGGCACTGACCCGCACGCTCAACGACTACGCGCGTCGCGCGGGTATGCTCAAGAAAACGAGTTTCACCTTGACCGGCGAAGACGTGCGGGAAGGCTTGACAGCCATTCTCTCGGTGCGAGTCATGGACCCGCAGTTCGAGGGGCAGACGAAGACCAAGCTGGGTAACAGCGAGGTGCGCGGCGCTGTCGAGTCGGTAGTCAACGAGACACTCTCGAACTTCCTCGCTGAGAACCCCGCCCCCGCCCGCAAGGTGATTGAGAAGACGATGCAGGCGGCGCGGGCACGGGAAGCCGCGCGTCAGGCCCGCGATCTCACGCGCCGAAAGTCCGCACTCGAGGGTTCCATATTGCCGGGCAAGCTCGCCGACTGTTCGCTCAGCGATCCGAGCATTAGCGAATTGTACCTGGTCGAGGGTGATTCGGCCGGCGGGTCGGCGAAGCAGGGGCGCGATCGGAACTTCCAGGCCATCCTGCCGCTGCGAGGCAAGATACTGAACGTGGAGAAAGCCCGCCTCGACAGGGTGCTGTCGAACGAGGAGATCCGCACGATTATTACGGCGGTCGGCACGGGGATCGGTGAGGACGAGTTCAGCTTGGACGGCGCCCGCTATCACCGGGTCATCATCATGACCGACGCAGATGTCGATGGTGCGCATATCCGAACGCTGCTGTTGACTTTCTTTTTCCGACACATGCGACAGCTTATCGAAGCCGGTTACGTGTACATCGCACAGCCACCCCTCTACCGCGTCAGGCGCGGCAAGGAGGAACACTACGCCTACAGCGATGATGAGCGTGACCAGATCCTCGAGCGGATGGACGGTGACAAGAAGGGCAAGGCCGATGTGCAGCGTTACAAGGGGCTGGGTGAGATGAATCCCGACCAGCTCTGGAAAACGACCATGGATCCGGAACGCCGCACGATCCTCAGGGTGACGATGGACGATGCGCTAGAGGCCGACCGGCTCTTCAACCTATTGATGGGAGACGAGGTCGAGCCGCGTAGGGCCTTCATCGAGCAGAACGCCAGGTACGTGAAGAACCTGGACGTATGAGCCGGATCGCGTCGGCTAGGTCTGGCGCGAATATCGGCCACACTGTAGGGCCGTGGAACGATCGGCGCGATTGCAGCGCTGGTCGTTCTTTGCATTCCCCGCGGGAGGGCCCGTTGCCGCGAGCAATCGTGAGGCCTATGCGTCGCCGAGCCAATCGATACGGCCGCGTTCTCCTCTGCCTCTGGCTGATGGCCGGCTGTGATTCTGTGAGCTCGCCGGAAGGAGATCTGCCGTGGCGCCTCTCCTCCGCTTCGAAAGACATTGGACTCCTTGACATCCTCCCCACCGGTGTCGAGGTGCGGTCAGTAGGTGGCGAGTTGTTCTTCCAAGTCGTCGACTCCGCGCGCGGGAGTCAGTCTAGCTCTCTTGGAGAGATTTGTGGTGTGCCCTGCGCCAATCTGGATGGAATCACGGCCCCGGTGCCCGGATTCACGTTCTTGGATTCTCTCGATGCTCTCCTACAACCCGACCTCGTGTCGGTCGCCGTGCAAGCAGGTGAGCTCGAGCTGCGTGTAACGAATGGACTCGGTTTCGATGTCATGAGGCCGCATTCTGATCCCGACTCAGCGGGCTCGGTCGTGCTTGTAACGCGGGACTTGGGATCGGGCGCGCTTCTCGACA
>JBDHAI010000368.1:0-2791 GCA_039588155.1 Gemmatimonadota bacterium
CGGTCTCGCAAGCGGCAACGGTGCCGAGTTGCGCTCCCGGTTTCTTGGCCGAGTCACCCCGCTCATCGACGCGGCCGGTCTCCAAGTACCGGCTAGCGAGCTCGACTTCTCGGACTGGGATCCGGCCAGCCGCCGCTCGCAACGGACGGGGCCGGACGCGGAAGCGGTGGCCCGGGCGCGTGGCGACCGTAATCGCGCCTTCTTTGTGGAGTAACGGGGGGATAGTTGCTCGTTGAACAGCCAGCGCGAAGACACGTACCCACTGCCTGAGTCGGTGCCTTGCCCTTTCTGCGACGGCACCGATACCCACCTGCAGACACCCTTTGGCAGCGTGATCTCCGTGGCGCAGTACTATTGCCGCCGCTGCCGCACGATCTTCGAGTGGATGAAACGGCCCGGTAAATCGAGTGACACCTGATCCTGAGCCAACGAAAGGGGCGGGCACGTGGCCCGCCCTTTTCATGCCTCCGAAGTACAAAGCTCGCCTTACGGCATCGGCGGAATACGGAGGACCTGTCCCGGGTAAATCTTGTCCGGGTCCGCGAGCATCGGCTTGTTCGCCTCGAAGATGAGCGGATACTTCATCGCGTCTCCGTAGTGCGCCTTGGCGATCTTCGACAGCGAGTCACCGCGCTCCACCGTGTGAAATACGGCCTCGGGCTCGGGCTTGACCACTTGAAGTCGGTCGTCCACCCGGGCAACGCCCTCGGTGTTACCCACCGCTAGCACGATCTTCTCGCGCTCGGCCTGCGATTCGGCCTTTCCGTTGACCGTGGCCACACCGTCATCGTAGGTGATTTTCAAGTCGTCGACCTTGAGGCCCAGTCCCATGACACGCTGCATCAGCACATTACCCTTGCGCAGCTCCTGGAACTCCTCGGCCTTGTCGTCTTTCTTCTCTTTCTTACCCAACCCCAACTTCTCTCCCGCATCTTTGACGAAATCGATCAGTCCCATTTCTAAGTCCCTCTCTTTCAGGTTTGCGAGCTATGAATCCACAAAGACGATCAGCCCTCTCTAACTCTTCTTGCCACCGAACAGCTTGCCTAACAGGCCCGCGCCCATCTTGGCGACGTCGTCCTTGATGTCGCCGTCAGCATCCGAGTCCAACAGACTGGCCAGCCCGCCCAACGACGCGCCAGCACCCTCCGCGCGCTCGCGTTCGCCGGATAGCATGGAGGTCAAGCCGCCGATGTCGAGCTGACCCTGACGCTTCTCGCGGCCCAACGCGCCCATCACCAGCGGCGCCAGCATCGGCAGTAGCTTGGTGACCGCACCCACGTCGAGGCCGGTCTGTCGTCCTAACTCCTGCTCCACCGCGGCGCGCTTGGGACCGAGGGTGTGACGCACAATGCCGTCTCCCGATCCGCTCTCGGGGTTGGAGAGGAATCCCGACACGTCGTCGAGAATGCTGCCGTCGTGATCACGCTCGAGCGCGCCTGCCAGCGACTGCGCTCCGTCCGCCTTGGTTGCGTTGCGGGCCAGCGCGCCCATCAACAAGGGCAGCGCCGCCGATATCGCCTTGCCCGCCGTTCCTTCGTCCGTGCCCAGCTGCTGGCTGATCTTGCTCGTGGCGTCGCCGCCCAGCTGGTCGGTTAGCATTTCCAGTATCGAAGACATCGTCTACCTCTCTTTCGCTTCTGTTGCGCTCGTCCGTTCGGTCGGAGCGCTGATTATTCCCAAGCCGGTATGGCCTCGCCGTCCGCCGCCTCCCAGTGCGGCGCCCAACCTAGCGCCACAAGCTTGACCGAAATGTCCTTCTTCTTAGGTCGAATCACGACCGTTTCCAGGTCCTCGAGCTCGGGATCGAACTGTTGTCTTACCGCCTCCGTCTCGCTCTGGAAATCCGCCTCCAGCGCCGCGAGCGTCTCCTGCAGCGCGCCCACGTTCTCGCGAGCACGAGCGATATCTTGTGCCTCCTTCATCGAGCGACTCGCGCCACGCGCCGCCGTCGTCGCACGCCCCATCGACGAACGACTGACCGCCTTGCGGCCCAACACCGCGCTCAGCAGCGTCGCACCGACCGAGATGGCGGTCTGCATCTTCTGCGCCTTGGCCTGCTCCGTCTCCCGCTCGACGGCCTGCTCGGCGCGCCGGATTCGGTCCTCCAGCCTCGACAACTTGGGCGCGTACTTCTTGCGCAACTTCTCCAGCGCCTCGTCTCGGGCCTCCCGAGCCCTCTGCGAAAGGCGGATGCGGAAATCGCGCTCCGTTTCGCCGGGACGGGAAAACTCCTTCAAGTTGGAGCTCTTGAACAGCTCGATCTTGCGGTGACGGTAGAGCCAGTCCGTGACCTCGCGCTTCCAGGCCGTGTAACTGGTCTTCTTCGACGCCGCGGCCGGTAGCTCGGCGAAGCGCGCGGCCGTTGCCGGCGAACTCTCGAGATCGTCGAGACCGACATCGACCTCGACCAGCTCGTCCCACTCGAGTGGAACCGCCTCGCCCGCCGCCATCGGCACGAGCGACACCAGGTCCTCAGATACATCGAGCTTGGTTTTGCGATCGGAAAACAGAATCTTGCCAGCCGCCAGCAGCGTGGGGTGATAGACCAGCTCCTGTCCCGTCTCTGCGCTGCCTCTTAAGGGAACGAACTGCTGCGGGACGTTGGGCGGCAGCACCGGCCGCTCCGAGACGATCGACGTCTCGCTCACTCGAGCACGGCCAGCCGCCACGGGCGCGGCTCCGGCACCCGCCGCGGCCGCGACAGGCTCCGCCGCCAAGCCCTTGCGCGGCTCCATCAGCACCTTGATCTGGTCCCGGGTCAGCGGCCCGCGCAGGTACGACAGCACCC
>JBDHAI010000369.1:0-2789 GCA_039588155.1 Gemmatimonadota bacterium
CGCTAGCCCGCATTCGAGGCTTGCCCCCCAGGGGCGGAGGACCCTTCCGTCTGTTGAGCCCACGCGTGGGGCGGCTCCTGCACACGCTTCTGAGCGTCCGCTGCCGCGTGGAAGCTCAGTCGTGCAGCGATCGCGCTCGGGAAGGGGATGGGCGGTAGATCGGCCTCCTCGTTGGCTCCCCAGGCGCGCGCCACCGCACCGATCGCCGTCTTCCCCCAGCGTTCGGCGACTCGGTCAACGTCGGCCTGGGCCTGCAGCCTGTTCCCGTCGCCGCGCGCACGCAGCAGCACCGACCGCATGAGAAGCAGCGGCGGCGTCTCGCCCTCGGCGGCCAGCGCCTCCTGCAGCCTGGCGCAGGCGGTATCTAAGTCGCCGCGGAGATATGCTTCGGCACAGGCCATCGCCGGCCGTAAGCCGCTGGGCGCAAAGTCCAGCTCCGGGCGACGTTTCCAGCTGCGCTGATCAAAGGCAAAAAAGTGTCCGTGCGGCGCGGGAAGCTTCCCGTCGCTCCCCCAGATGAGTCCTAACCCGGGTTGCATCACCAGGCTGAACCCGGTTGCCTCTCGACAGATCGTGGAGCGATGGGCAATGGAGTGATAGAGCGCGCCCTCCGCCTCGCGGGGATAGGGATCACGCAGGAGATCGAGCGCCAGCCGAGGGGTGATCCCACTCCGATGTCGCTCGAGGAGCAGGTCGTAGCTCGTGTAACGCGGGAAGATGCGGGCAGATTCATCTGCACCCATCTCGCGCCAGTCTCCGCGCCGTTCGTGGGGACCGAGCTCGACACTTCGGAAGCAATTCGTGTTCCACACTGCGTCGTCCTCGAGCGGGCGCAGTGCGTAGACGTGACCCGCCGTTTCCAGTGCGACGGCCCGGTCCTCTTCGGCGCTCGCGATGATCACGACGTCGGCCAGCGGACGGGGGAGTGTATCGACCACGAGCTGGATGCCCTCGTCCACCGAGTGACAGGTCTCCAGGACCCGGCGAAGCGTGACGATGAAGGGCACGACCGGCAGCCGAATTCCCTCATAGAGAGACCTATCTCGGGTATACGTGTTGTCCCAGGCGATGGAGAGCCCGGCATCGCTCATCCCCCCGTTGACACCGATGGAACCGACGGTGTTGAGCGTACTGAAGGGAATTCCACCTTCGGGTCGATAGAAGATCATCGCCAGGTGTGGATTGATGAGGGCGTGCTCGGGCGCCATCAGGTCGTAGTTGTATCCGTGGATCAGCGTGTCGTCGGCGGTTCTCGCACCGGTCACGACGAACTCCGAGCAACCGCCCACGAGGTACATCTCCCAGATCGCCGTCACCAGGACGACCTCGACCGGATGCACGCCTGCGCCGTCTGCGACGCCTCGCACCTCTTCGAGATACTCGGATGGGATCGTGTTCCAGTACGCGCTCGTCTGCCAGAACAACAACGGACGGGTCAGAAGCCGTGCGAGCCAGCGAGGCCACTTCATCGCCTGCTGGATCTCGCCCGCCATGTACACGTAGGCGTCGCGGCGAAAGGAGTAGATTCGGCTACGGGCCAGTGAGCCGTGCTGATAGCCCATTTCGTAGTGGGTCCCCGCCAGGTAGAGCGCGGGCATCCCGTCGAGATCTTCGATATGTGCGGCCGATATCACGCGGGCGTATTCGGCTCTGGGCAGGGGAGGTAGAAGACGCGAGAGGCGCGGCAGCAGCGCACGCAAACAGGTGAGAATTCTTCGAACGAGATTCATCGTCTTGATCTATCTCATGCTGGGCACCTAAGCCTTACCAAACTGCTCGTCGTTCCATCGCCTTCCCTCGTCGAGCATCGCCAGGTAGTTGCCCATGGGGATGTAGTTGGCGACGGTGTTACCGGTACCGAGGCAGTAGCCGGTACCGCGGGCCCCGCACGACTCGAGGATTTCCCGGGTCCGCCGTCGGACATCGGCTTCACTTCCCCGCCCGAGCAGATCCATGTCTACGCCGCCGAGGATCGCGAGTCGATCACCCCATCGACGGTAGACCTCTTCCACCGGCATGATCTTATCTTCGAAGGAGTGCTTGGCATCAAAGCCGATGTCGGCCAGGTCGTCCATGATCTTCTCCAGGTTCCCACAGGAATGGAGAAGCATGAGTCGGTCGGCCGAGTGGACGATTTCCACCAGCCGTTCGTAATGCGGGAAGATGTATCGACGCAGGACGGCGGGCGAGACGAGCGTGCCGGAGGAATAGCCCAGGTCGTCACCGAGAAAGACCATGCCCACATTGTCCACGGTGACAGCATGGGCTGCGGCGGCCGTCGTGAGGGCGCCGACCTTTTCACAGATTGCCGCTACGAGCTCGGGCTGATCGGCGAGCGCATAGGAGAACGATTCCAGCCCCATCAACCAGGAGCTGTTCTCGAAGATGCCCCCGAGGCTCACGCTGACCTTCATTCCCTCCGGGACCTTCGCGCTGAGGTACTCGACTGCGCGATAGGAGATGTGCTCCAACTCGGGCCAGGGGTAGACCTCGAAGTCCGCCCAGCTCTGGATCGGTCCGGTGCTCCCGTCCTGCCAGAACCGCTTGCCGCCGTCCCAGTTCTCCGCGGCTGCGCTGTCCTTCCCGACCTGGTAGTTCGTGCGCGGAAAGTTCAGGCCGGTCCACGCATACACGTAGTCGTAGCCGCACTCGTAGCAGAAGCGCAGGATCCCATCGAGCGCAGCGCGGCGCTCCGGGCTATCCGGCGCCGCGGCTCCGGCACCCAGTCTTTCTGCACCAAAGATCGAACGCCATGTCAGCTTCTCGCCGAGAAGCGCACCGATCGTGCC
>JBDHAI010000370.1:0-2789 GCA_039588155.1 Gemmatimonadota bacterium
GGCCTCCACACTGTCCGCCCTGGCCGCAGCCGGCTGCGCTTTTCCCACTACCGGCTCGGCCGGCGCTTCCGTCGGAGCGGCAGCCTCCTGGAGCGTTCGCTCCGAGAGCTTATAGACTCCGGCGATGTCCGGATCGCTCACAAACGGGCGGTACTCGCGTACGAGGAAAGCCACGGAATCACCGGTCTCGACCAACATATCGATCTCGTCGGTTCGCTTGGTGATCGTGACTAACACCGCACCTTCACGTCCCACGACCTTCAAGAGCAACCGACCGCTCTCGCGACTCTTGGCCACCACCGGTCCCTCGACCCGCACGGCACGACCCGCGATCGCAGCCGGCAGGTGAGGGCTCAGGAGCGGCGGCCCCACCACCGCGCCCACCGCACCCAGAAGCGTACCGGCCAGAAAGGCCATAAAGATCCGACGATTCTTCATCTTGCGCTTACGCCTGCCTTCCTTGTGGTTTCGACGGACTCTCACCCGGTGGTTCCGGCTCATCGGCACCGCGCACCACGTCCTCGAGCCGGTCGATCGCGTTGGCCGCCAGATCCCGCGCCCGATCCGTCTTGGAACTCAAGTTGTCCAACTGGTTGCGTACCTCTTTCAGGCCACCCGTGCGGCTAAAGGCTGCAACGGCCAAAAGGAAGGCCGCGATCGCCACAACCAACGCTAGGAAGTCCATCTCAAACTCCTCCTCTGCTCAGCTGGGGCGGCCACCTTGGCCCCCAGTCTCTTGACATCGAGAATCTTGTCATCAAGCTTGATCCCAAGATAGCACTGGTCAAGCTTTATGTCAAGATGCTTGACGTAGACAATCTTTAGGCCTAGATTGTTCGGTGACGGATATGTCCTTTAGACCCATTCCGCTGCGAGGAAGTCACATGAGCAGAGCTCTCCCAAGGGAGGATATGACGGACGCCATGATCGAGGATTGGGAGCGGGTACGGCCCGACTTGGACGCGAGTGGCCTGGGAATCGTGAATCGCATCTCGTTGCTGGCAAAGCACATCGAGAGACACGACAAGCGCCTGCTCAGCCGGTTCGACCTGCAGCCGTGGGCCTACGAGGTCCTGGCGGCTTTGCGGCGCCAGGGGGCGCCCTACGAGCTGTCGCCGACAGATTTGAGGCGTGTCGCCATGCTCTCCTCGGGGGCCATGACGACCCGCCTGGATCGCCTGGAGGAGCGGGGGCTCGTGGCGCGGAGCCTGTCACCCGATGACCGGCGCTCCTTCGTGATCACGCTGACTCCAGCGGGTCTCGAGCTTGCCGACCGCGCCATATCGACCCGGCTGGCCGGTGTAGAGAGGATCTTGAATCTGATCCGGCCTGCCGAACAAGAAGAGCTGGCGCAGCTGCTGAGAAGGCTGATGGTGACGCTCACGGACGAGGCGGCGGGGATTGTGGAGCCGATCTAGCCAGGACCCACAGGCGATGGACACGCGACCCTCCCGACGCATCGGGTCTCGCTGGAGTCGGGGTCGGCGAGTATGAAACGCACCTCGACCCACTAATCGCGCTGCCATCCGCCCCATCATGTTTCGCCCGACGCCGAACGTTGCGGCACTCGCGGTTCTGCTGATCCTTACAGCGGCCACCCAACTCCGGCGTTTAGGAACTCGAGGGCGGGACCTATACCATTCGATGTCACCAGCATTGGATTTGATCGATTACGGAGACCGGGATGGAACTACTCTGGAACAGTCACAAAGGGAACGGCCCGCTGGTCGCGACAGCAATTCACGATGGACACGAGCTGCGAGAGGACGTGCGTGAACACATGCTCATCAGGGAAGATGAGCGTCTTCGCGAGGAGGACCCTTTCACGGGTCTCTGGACCGAGGTTGCTAGCACACAGGTCGTAGCGCGGTTCTCCCGCTTTCAGGTCGACTTGAATAGGCCGCGCGAGAAGGCGGTGTATTTGAAGCCAGAAGACGCCTGGGGTCTTCATGTCTGGAAGATCCAGCCTTCAGCTGAACTGGTCGCTCGTTCATTGCAGGAATACGACGCATTCTACGATGAGATGCAGCGACTGCTTTCAGGCCTCGCTGAGCAGAACGGGTTGTTTCTGGTCCTCGACCTACACACCTACAACCACCGGCGCGATGGCCGGACCGGCAAACCCGCCGACCCTGCCAAGAACCCCGAGGTGAATATCGGTACGGGAACGATGAGCACGGAGAAGTGGAGGCCAATCGTCGATCGCTTCATGGGCGACCTGAGCTCGTTCGATTTCCTCGGCCGTCGACTTGACGTGAGAGAGAATGTGAAGTTCCGCGGCGGCAGGCTTTCTCGCTGGGTTCACGAGACTTTTCCCACTTCCGGCTGCGCACTTGCCATCGAGTTCAAGTAGTTCTTCATGGATGAATGGACCGGCGAGCTCGACCAGGCACAGCACCAAGCCATCCGGCAAGCACTGAAAGCCACAGTTCCCGGCTTACTCGAGACCCTTGATCAGATCCGATGAGACGCGCCACGAGAGCCAGCAGGTCCAAGAAAGCGATCGTTGATGAAGGGCTCATCTCCACGATCACTTCACGCCTGGCGGACAAGAAGCGCGTCCGGCGCACACTCCCCGTATGGGGTCGCCTGCACATCGATCGGCAACTCCCCTTCCTCATTGTCTACCGTCGTCCACATGGCAGGGACGACCACGGGACCGATAGTCTCGTTCTCGGGGAGGCCGCCTACCTGCTAGCTCCCGGCCGGCGCGGGATACAGCCAAGCTTGCGAGCCCTGATCCGATCGGTTGCTCGAACGATGGAGGAGGCGTTTGGAGCATTCTTGAT
>JBDHAI010000371.1:0-2758 GCA_039588155.1 Gemmatimonadota bacterium
TCTTGAGCGAGGCGCGAGCGAGCGGCTGGCTCGCCTACGATGACATCTACACGGGTTACTTCGGTTGGAAGCCCACCGGGCTCTTCTGGCCCAACGAACTGCGACGCACCTTCTGCCAGGAGAAATCTGGCCACCGACGTGTGGCCATTGAACGCCGCCCACATCAGCGGGGTGCGCCTCTCAGCGTTAACCACATCGACGGCCGTGCCTTGCGACACCAGACGTTGGACCTCCTCGAGGTTCCCAACGTAGGAGAACTGCATGAGCGCCTGCTCGGCATCGGTGAGCGGTTGCTGAGCCTGGGCGGCGACGGGCACGCCGATCGTCCAGAGCAGGGCTGCCACCATCGCGAGTGGCTTCACGACGCTATCACTAATGGGCACAACATGCCGCATCGGGCTTCCCCCAGCGTTGGCGCAAGTCGAAGTTGCGGGCCGGCTAACGGTCCGTCGAGAGGGCCTCGATCGCGCGGCGTGCCGCCTCGACCTGGGGCTGCAGTTCGGGGTCCGCGTCCGCCCAGAGGTCGAGGAAGCGGCGGTAATAGTCGGCGGCCTCTGCCGGTTCGCCCTGCCGCTCGTGTATTTCGCCCAACCGCATGTAGGCCACCGGTCGGTAGGCCACCTCGTAGGGTCCGACCTGAGCGATGTTGGCGTACCAACGAGCCGCCTCGTCGTCGCGACCCAGCTCGAACAAAAGCTCGGCGCGCAGGAAGCGCTCGAGGGTCTGAGCGTAGAAGGGTGAGGCCAGCGCGACGTTGTACCAGACCTCTCTCTCGATTCGATCGAGGGCCGCTAGAGCCTCGGCGGTTCGTCCGCGCGCTCGGAGGGCCTGCGCCCGGATGCTGCTCGCGAGGTCGTAGGTGGTCGTTCCGCTGTAGGGCGGCCCCCCAAGTTCCTCCAGCGCTGCGGCGTGTGCTTCCGCGCGGTCGTCATCTTGGAGCCGCGCGCTCAGAGCGCCCAGCAGGTAACCCCGGATCACGGCGTGCAGATCGTCGTGCGCGTTGAAGAACACGCTGGGATTTCCGCTCGCCGGCACCGCGGTCGGATCGAGCTCCGTGAGGTGCTCACGTAGCTCCGCCAGCTCGGCTCGATCGACGGAGAGGAACGGGTAGGCGCTGATGAGCGCGCGGTACTCGAGAGCTGCGTCCGGGTTCAAGGCGTCCAGCTGCTCGAGCTCTCGCTTCGCCGCCGTCCACTGCCCTCGCGCCACGTGGGCGTGCGCACGCCAGGCGTGCCCGGTCGTAGGCACCTGCAGCGGACGCGAGGGATCGACCATCAGGCCCAACAGACGCAGCGCGCCCTCCACGTTGTCCGTCCAGGTGGCCACGTCCCAGACTGCCAGGGCGAGGGTGACGTCGCTCGCAACGCGGAGCCGCGCCACCACGCTGTCAGCTGCATCCGCGTCCTTTTTCGCGAACGCTTGCAGGGCTAGCACCTCCAGCTCGCGATCGCCGCCAGGATTGAGCTGGTTGTGGCGCCGGATCAGCGAGTCCATTTCGGCCCAGCGTTCTTCCACGGAAGCGATGCGGGCCATGTGGTACATCGCGGGTGTGTTGTCCGGGTCGAAATAGAGGACACGCCCCAGCGGCTCCCATGCCTCGGTGAACGAGTGACCGTGGAAGGGGTTGCTGTGGAAGAGCACCTCGCCGAGCTCGAACCACGCTTCGACTTCATCGGGATACGATCCGACGAGTGATCGATACAGTCGCTCCGCCTCGCGATGGGCACCACGCCGCCAGGCGCGGAACGCTTCCAGCATGCGACGGTCCCGATCCGAGAGGCGGCCGGCATGTCGAACGGCCTTTTCGGCCGCTTCCTGTGCCAACTCGGCCAGGGTACTCATCTCGGCGACGACGCTTAGACGGTAGTAGGCGAGGGCGTAGGCCGTATCGATCGACACGGCGCGCTGCAGCGAGCCGACGGCGCTCTGATACTGGCCGAGGCGATAGGCACGCTCGCCGTCGAGATAGGCCCTGAGGGCCGGGAGCGAGCTGGTCGTGACGGCGGCGACTCGGCGTGCTCGGGCCGCCGGTCCACTGCCGAACTCCGCCAGCAGCTGGGCTGCCAGGTCGTCCACAATCTCGAACACGTCGTCCGCCTGTCCCTCGGCGTTCGCCTCGCCAGCCGGCCGAGAGCTGTCGCGGCTATCGTAGAGGGTGGCCCGGATCGTCAAACGGGCACCCGCCTCGACGATGCTGCCGAGCACGAAACGGCCGGCGGCCAGGTTCTCGGCGACGCGACGCCCGCCCGCCGGGTCGAGGCCCCCCGCCTGGTCGCGGCTCACGAAGCTGAGCACCGCCCGCGGATCCGCGCTGCGAAGCCCGCCGGCTCCGTCCAGCTTCATGCTCAATAGATCGACGATGCCTTCGCCCAGGTAGGCGTAGTCCTCATCACCCTGGTAAGCGAAGGGCAGCACGGCGATCGCATCTGCGCCGCTCGAAGTCTCCATCGCGGCGACGCCAGGAGAGGTGGCCCGCGACCCTGAGAGCAGCAGCGAGCCGGCGGCGATCACGCCCCAGAGTGCGAAGGCGAGCACGCCGCCCGCGATCGCGTTGCGCCAGGTCAGCAGCCGACGCACGCGGCCCGACCCAACGGGCGGTTCCTGAGCGGTGATTCGCTCGCCGCCTTCCTCATGCGCTGTCGGTGACGGCGCAGGCCGGAACGCCCTGCCCAGTCCTTGCTGGACGAAGGCTGTGGCCACGACGACCGGCAGCCCGATGAGCAGAAGAGCCACGGTACCGAGGAAGGCCCAATCGGGC
>JBDHAI010000372.1:0-2752 GCA_039588155.1 Gemmatimonadota bacterium
GACGCTCTTCACGATCCGACTTGTCCCGCTCTTGGTCGAGCGCCTGGGGTGGGAATGGTCGTTCGCCGTCCTGGCGCTCGGACCAATCTGTGGCATCGCTGCAATGCTCCGGCTGCGCGCTCTACCCGAGGCGGTGGAGATGGCCTCGGGAAACCGCTAGGATAGCCCCAACCGCAGGAGTGGCACTATGAGCCAATCGAGCTTGCCTCACATCGACGCCCTGCTCCAAGAACACCGCATCATCGATCCGCCTGATGACTTCCGTGCCAAAGCTATCGTCGGCAGCGAGGAGGTTTATCGACAAGCCGATGAAGACCTGGAGGGCTTCTGGGCCCGGCAGGCCGAGACACTCCACTGGTACCGGAGCTGGACGCGGGTGCTCGACTGGAACCCGCCGTGGGTGAAGTGGTTCATCGGCGGTCGCCTGAACATCTCGGTCAATTGCCTCGACCGTCATCTCGAGACCCATCCCGATCGCGTCGCTTACTTCTGGGAGGGCGAGCCCGGCGACCAGCGCCGCATCACTTACCGCGAGCTTTACGAGGACGTGTGCCGTTTCGCCAACGGCCTGAAGAAGATCGGGGTCCGCCGCGGCGATCGTGTGGCGATCTACCTCGGGATGATCCCCGAGCTCCCGGCCGCGATGCTCGCCTGTGCCCGGATCGGTGCCGTCCATTCCGTCGTCTTCGGCGGCTTCGCCGCCGACTCGCTCAGGGATCGCATCAACGACGCGAACGCCGAGGTCCTGATCACCGCCGACGGCGGCTGGCGCCGCGGTGGCATCGTCCCGCTGAAGGAGAGCGCCGACAGAGCGCTGGACGGCTGCCCGACGATCCGCAAGACTGTGGTGGTGAAGCGGACCGCTCAAGACGTGCCGATGGTCGAGGGGCGCGATATCTGGTACCACGAGCTGGTCGAGGGGCAGAGCACGGTGTGCGAGCCCGAGGAGATGGACTCTGAAGACCCGCTGTACATCCTTTACACCTCGGGGACCACGGGTCGGCCGAAAGGGATTTTGCACACGACCGGTGGCTACCTGGTGGGCGTCACGGCGACGCATCGGCTCATCTTCGACATCCACCCCGAGACCGACGTCTACTGGTGCGCCGCCGACATCGGTTGGGTCACCGGGCACTCCTACATCGTCTACGGGCCGCTGGCCAACGGTACGACCAGCATCATGTACGAGGGCGCGCCCGACTTCCCCGACAAGGACCGACTGTGGTCGATCGTGGAGAAGTACGGCGCCACGATCCTCTATACCGCGCCCACCGCGATTCGCGCCTTCATGAAGTGGGGGGCGGAATACCCCGAGCCCCACGACCTCACTTCACTCCGTCTGCTGGGGACGGTCGGCGAGCCGATCAACCCCGAGGCTTGGATGTGGTACTGGAAGCACATCGGTGGCGAGCGCTGTCCGATCGTAGATACATGGTGGCAGACGGAGACGGGGATGATCCTCATTACACCGTTGCCCGGCGTGACGCGCCTCAAGCCCGGCTCGGCGACGCGCCCCTTCCCCGGCGTCGTGGCGGACATCCTCGATGAGAGCGGGAACTCGGTCTCTCGGGGAACCGGCGGCTACCTGGTACTGCGCCGCCCCTGGCCGGCTCAGTTCCGCACGATCTACGGCGACCCAGGTCGTTTCGTCGAACAGTACTTCTCGCGCTTCGGACACGGCATCTACCTGACGGGCGACGGGGCGAAGTACGACGAGGACGGCTACATCTGGCTGCTGGGCCGGATCGACGACGTCATGAACGTGGCGGGGCACCGGCTCTCGACGTTCGAGATCGAGTCGGCGCTGGTCGATCACGAGGGTGTCGCCGAGTCGGCCGTCGTCTCGCGGCCGCATCCCGATGTTGGCGAAGCGATCGTCGCCTTCGTCACGCTGCGCGCCACCTGGAATGGCGACGAGAAGCTCATCGCCGAACTGCGCGATCACGTGGCGGAGAAGATCGGCAAGATCGCCCGACCACACGCCATCGTACTCAGCGACGACCTGCCGAAGACCCGCTCCGGAAAGATCATGCGGCGGCTACTGCGCGACGTCGCCCACGGTCGCGCGCTGGGCGATGTTACAACACTGGCTAACGCCGAGGTCGTGGAGGAGATCCGCACTCTGGCCGCCGAGCGGCCGGAGGAGGAGTGAGAAAAGCCTTCGACATTGAACAGTCGACAGCCGACTATCGGGTTTCGGCTGTTCCTGAACGCCCGACTACCAACGTCCGACGCTCAGCGCACAACGTAGTGCGTCGACCGTGGGACGTCGAACGCCGAGAAGTGAGCCGGGCGTCGATAGTCGGCTGTCCGCTGTCGAATGTCGGTGTCACCCGGATTCGGCGCTTAATCTCTCCAGCCTCCGGCGCGCCGTCTCGACCCGCGGCTGCAGCTCCGGGTCCGCCTTCTCCCACAGCTCGATGAAGCGGGAGTAGGCCGCTATGGCACCGGCGATATCGCCTTCAGCTTCCAGCGCCTGCCCCAGCGCCAGGTATTGCGGTCCAATGAATACGATGTCACCCATCGAAAACGCGTAGCGCAGCCGGCGGATGCCTTCCTGTCGGGTCGCCGGGTTGGCGGTCAGTGCCGCCGTAAGGGCGACTCGCAGCTGCTGATTCCACTGGAACACGGGACCGTGCCCGTAGCCGGCCTCGTACAGGGCGCTGCGGAGCCGCTCGAGACCACCGACCGTGTCGCCATCGATGATGTCTGCCCAGCCGAACCCGGCTTCGATCAGCGCCGGCATGAACTC
>JBDHAI010000373.1:0-2750 GCA_039588155.1 Gemmatimonadota bacterium
GTCGACGATCTTGTCCACGTATTCGATGAGCACCGGGCATGCTTCCTCGCAGGCCCCGCAGGTCGTGCACGCCCAGAGCTCCGCATCGGCGATCGTCGTCCCTAGGAGCGGTTGCCGCTGGTCCGGTGGCGTCGCTCTCCCGAATACCGGGTAGTGGGCGTAGGCCTCGTCGCGGCACTTGATGCTGATCATGCGCGGCGACAGCGGTGTTCCCGTGAAGTAGGCGGGGCAGTGGTCCGAGCAGCGGCCGCAGTCGGTGCAGCTGTAGAAGTCGAGGATATGCTTCCAGGTGAAATCCTCCAACGTCTCGACGCCGAGTTTGTCGAGCTTGTCGAGGTCCGGCTCGTCATACCGCGCCGGCTTGATCTTCCCTGCCGGCGTGGTGTTCAGGTGGAAGACGTTCGGCAGCGCCGTGATCACATGGAAGTGCTTCGAAAGCGGGAGGTAGCACAGGAAGAAGAGGAGCGCGGCGTTGTGAACCCAGAATCCCGCCAGGTGAAGCGTCTCCAGTCTGCCGGTCGGCCCACCGTCGAGCAGAGCGGCGACCCCCGAGGCCAGCGGTAGGAAGGGGTGCGCGCCGTCCGGCGCGCCACCGGCCGCTGCGGTGAGCGCCATCGCGCTGCCTTCGAAAACGGCGTCCGCCACCATCAATAGCGCGATGAGCCCGAGGATGATGTACGCCTCGTGTCCGTGCGAGGCGCGCGCGTAACGATCGTGATAGCGGGCCGGCTGGAAGACCAGTCGTCGCACGATGGCCACCAGGCAGCAGATCAAGACGATCAGCGCCGTGATATCCTTGACCGTCGCATAGCCGGCGCCGATGTCGGCGAAGCCCGGGCGGAAGCCCTCAACGATCAGCGTGACAGACCTGATGGATAGGATGAGGAAGCCGGCGAAGATCAAGATGTGCAGGATGCCAGCTACGGGATAGCGGGGCTGGCGCGACTGGCCAAAGCCGACGACCAGCAGGTTGCGGAGGCGCGAGCCGATGCGGTCGAGTCGCGGGTCAGCCGCAGCCAGACGCAGCAGCCCGATCCGCCTCCACATGATGAACCCGAAAGTTCCCAGCGCGAGGACGAGCAAGGCGGACTGGAGAGCCGGTCCCGAGAGCCCCAGGTAGGTCTGTTCAGCCGGGTAGGGTGCCATGTTCCGAGATGTGGAGGTCTATCCGGCCGCCGCCCACAGTGGTGGTGTCGCACAGCGACTTTTTCATCGACGCTCTTTTGTCAGAGGCGCATCACCTTAACTCTCTGACGGACAGGGAGATTCAGGCCGGTCGAGGCTAGGTACGACCTGTATGTCGGCGGGGCCGCACTGCAAGCAGTGCGCCTCGATTCTCAATCTGAGAGAATCCAGGCTGTTGGGCTAGTGGGTGCTCGTTTTCGGGCTCACTCGGGACCGAACTCTCCCCGCTCGCGCATCAAACCCAACTCCTCCGCCAATGCACGAGCCGAATCCGCGACGACGTTGTGCTGCTCGGTCAGAGCGCGGCAGGTTTCCCAGTGAACGCGTAGTGTATCGCCCGCTGCCGCCCGCAGCGGGACAGCTTCGTTGTAGTCGTTGAAGGCTTCGATGTAGACCACGTAGCTGTCCGCCGGGACTCCGCGGGAATCGAGCCCTTCGTAGTAGTCGATCAGGCCCTTGAGCGAGTCGAGGCGCGTATCGCTGGCCTGAAGCGCAGCCTCCTCGCGGTCGAGCGCGGCGCGGCACGAGTCGGCAGCGGCACGCAGCGCCAGCATCTCCCCGCGCGCAGCCTGTAGCTGCTGGCGCGGCGGCACGGGAGTCAGGTAGTCGATGACCATGATCGCGAGGAAGGCGACCAGCGAGATCGAGCCCATGACTACGAACGGTCGGCGAGGGCCTGGCATCGGTTCCTGGCTAAAGGTTGCGCGATTCTCAGGAAGCACCACAAATAGCTACAGGTGGTCGTGGGTACAAGGGATAGCCAGATCGAGGGTAGCCGAGTGATGGAGTGAAGGGTTTAAGAGTCAAGTGTGAAGGGTAGTGGGCCGGGTGAGAGGAGTCCCGTGAACAACTCCGTTGCACTGAAACGGCTCGATGCTCGAATCGTCAAGTGTCGCCGCTGCCCGAGGCTGGTCGAGTGGCGTGAGAAGGTGGCGAAAGAGAAACGCGCTGCGTTCGCCGACTGGACTTACTGGGGGCGGCCGCTTCCCGGCTTCGGAGATCAGCAGGCGTGGCTGCTGCTGGTGGGGCTGGCGCCGGCGGCCCACGGCGCCAACCGGACGGGTCGGATGTTCACCGGGGACCGATCGGGCGACTTCCTGTACGCGGCGCTCCATCGAGCGGGGTTGGCCAATCAAACGCAAGCGACCAGTCGCGACGACGGGTTGAAGCTGAGCGGGGCCTACGTCACCGCCGTGGTTCGTTGTGCTCCGCCCGGGAACAAGCCTCAGACGGCGGAGCGAGACCGCTGCCGGGAGTACCTCGAGGCGGAGCTCGATACCCTGGCCGGCGTCCGGGTCATCCTGACCTTGGGCGGCTACGCCGACGCTCAGGTCTTGCGGATTCTGAGGGAACGCGGCTTCGCCGTGCCGATACCGGCCCCGAAGTTCGCCCACGGGCGCATGGTGGACTTGGGCGCGGATGCCCCCGCGGTCGTCGCCTCCTATCACCCCAGCCAGCAAAACACCTTCACCGGCAAGCTCACACCCGCGATGCTGGATTCGGTTCTGACGCGAGCCCGCTCGCTGTCCCAGAAAGCTTGAGCTCGCTTTTCGTGGGGAACCGCG
>JBDHAI010000374.1:0-4694 GCA_039588155.1 Gemmatimonadota bacterium
CGCCCGCGGCAACGAGCTGAACGAGCTGGAGCAAGCGTACGAACAGACGGTAACCGAGCTGCAAGAGCTCAAGGAGAACTCCGAGGAGATCATCGAGCGCGGCCGGCGCGCTGGTGAGAGCCTACGATCGGGTGCAGAGGCGGCGGTCGACAGCACGAAGGCTGCCGTAGAAGAGATAAAGGGGGGTTCAGGAAACTGATCAGGGGCTACCCCAGCAGGATGAGGCCAAGCATACCCAGGAGCAGCGCAAACAAGACGTAGTTGAAGGCGCGGCTGCCGCCCTTCTTCGGCTTTCCTGGCATTACGGTCGGCGCGTCCGCTACGACACTGCGGACGGGCGTGACCTCACCCTTCTGATCGAGATCCTCCGCAGTTGCCGGTCGGCGTATGAAGGCGAACTCGTGACCGCCGATCTCGATGACGTCGCCCACGCTCAGGTTGTGCACGCCACTGACTTCTTTGCCGTTCACTTTAGTCGCGACGCGGCCGGTGCTCTGTAGCACGTATTGGCTTCCGTGCAGCGAGATCTCGGCATGCAGTCGAGAGACCGATTTGTCGGGGATGATCAGATCGCACCGCTTCTCACGCCCGATTCTGAACCCCGATCCGTCGATGATATAATTGTGGTTGTTGTCCATCCGGCGCAGAATACCGATGACCTTCCGTTCGGCCACGGGCGGCGTCGCACGGGTTAGCAGATCGGACTCCACCGCCCCAGCGGCAGCGTCGGATTCCATGAGCCCACCGGCAACGGCGGCCGGTGCCGGACGCGCGGCACGCCCGCGCATGACCGGGGTCGAGTCGTTGCCGTCGTCGATGTAGACCAACGGAAAGACGAGAGTCGCGTTCTCAATCGCGATCTTGTCACCGCTGAACAGCGGCACCGGGTCTTTCGTGAGCGGGTGGCCGTTAATGGTGACGCGCGCGCATTGCCCGACCGCCCAGGCGTACGCGCCGGAGTCCTCGACGGTAATCCCCAGCCCGCAGTCCCCGGGAAGGTCCGGCAAGCGGACGTTGGCGCTCGGATCTGCACTGAGCAGGTTCTCTCCAACCCGCAGCGCATACAATTGCTGTCTGAACTCGATGAAGGGCACAGCACTACTCCCATCTGCCGACGGGGGATCGTCGAGCGATCCGGAGCGATTCCGCGGGAGGCCAGTGGGCGGATCGCTCATAAGTGCAGTGCAAGCTCAGGGCCTGGCAGCCAAGCTGCAGAAAGCCGCCAAAACAAAGGCTTCTTGGCCCACTCATTCGCCGACGCCCGGGATCGGATCTTGCACATCGCAATAGTGGTTGCAATGGCCAAACCGGTGGCGAAAGCCGCAATATTGACCGTTGTGCGGAAAGCCGGCTTAGTTCGAGGAAGACCCCCGCAGCTCCCAACCGGTTTGAGCGCACCGCGCTAGCCCTGTCGGCGTACTCGAGATCATTTGATTCCCCCGCCCCCTCGGTCAGCTTGACCGTGTAATCTTGCTGACGGAAACAGCCGGTAGGAGCGCTAGTTTTTTCGGAAGAAAGGCAACTTTTGCCGACTTCAAGAGATGAGCGGAATGTGACCCAAAAAGGCTTCACGCTTATCGAAGTACTCGTGGTCATGTTGATGCTGGCCGTCGTGGTGGCGCTGGCTTTGCCCCGCGGGATCAAAGCGAGCCCGGAGTTGCAGGTCGACCTCGCCGCACGCGCGTTGACCCGTGATCTGGAGCAGTTGCGCATGCGGGCGATCGCAGCAAAGCGGCACGTGCGGGTAAGCTTCGACGAGGGCGAGGACTTCTACACCGCGTTCATGGACCTCACGCCGACGCGTTCGGTCGCGTTTTCGGAGACGTCGGACGAGGTGCATCAGAGCGGTCTACTCATCAAGGGTAAGAGGGGCGGAAAGCCGGGCGTGCCTTTGCCCAAGGGTGTCGAGTTCGGGCTGGGCTCGGCTTCCAGCGGCCCGCAAGGCATGGCGGCGTCGGACGCGATAGTTCTCGAGAACGACTGGGTCGAGTTCGACGCTCGCGGCATGATGTCACCGCCGGGATCGGGTGGCGTGATCTACCTGACGCACTCTGACGACCCGGAGGCCGTAGCCGCCGTCACGATATCCGGGGCGAGGGGGTGGATCAAATGAGACGGCTGCAAATTCGATGTGATTCGGAGGCCGGGTTCGGCCTCATCTCCGTGCTGGTGGCCATGGTGCTGTTGGCGGTCGGCGTTGTGGCGCTGTCCAGTTCCAGCGCTTTCTTGGTCTCGATGCAGACCGACACGTCCGTTCGTACGACCGCCACGTCGATCGGCATCGCCTACATGGAAGACGTCAAGAAACGTCCACCGCGGACGCTGGCCTCCGAGGAGCCCGAGCGAGTCAACGAGTTGGGTGAGGCGGACGAGGGCGGAGTCTTCATTCGTTCGCTCACGGTTGGGGTAGACGCGGTGGCACCGGACGTGGTCCAGGTAGGAGTCGAGGTTCGGTATCCGAACGGGCCGGGTTCTACGGGGAGAATCAACCTGGCAACCATCATCTACAGGGGGAACGAGTAATGCGTTCGGCACAGAAAGTGGCCGTGCGGACGAAGCTTCGCGCACCCTCTGGCTTCACAGTAGTGGAGTTGCTGGTCGCTCTATCGCTGGGTGCGATCGTGCTGGGCGGAGCGATCGCGTATCTCGTGCGCGAGATGAGAACGCTGACCGGGAACGAGATTCGTCAGGCCCTCGTTCGAAACGGTCGCTACGTGGGTATCTCGCTGCGGCACGATCTTCAGAAGGCAGGCATAGAGATCAAGAGTACCACGAGCTTCGGAACCGTGGACGTATGGCCCGGCACATATGGTGACACGCTCATCGTCTTACACGTACCCTACGTACCGGATCTCGCCGGACCGCATCCGCTACAGCCTCCCGCGGGTGCCGACAACCCGTTGCCACCTGGCGGCACCTGCGGGCCGCGGTGCATCGAGGTCGTCAAGGACACGACGCCGCTCGAGCTTTCGGTGGGGGATCTTGCCCGACTTCAGGTGCTGGAGACGCGGCGGCTGATCATGTTGGAGGACATCAATCCAACCAGCGACACGTCGGTGGAACTGACGTTCACGGACGCGGACATCGTGCTCAGACAGCCGGGCGGGCTGTCGGGCGGTGTGCTGCTGGACCGTTTCGGCAGTTACGTGCAGGAGCTGTCACCGATCGTCTACTACCTCGACGCCGAGGGGCAGCTGCACCGGGCATTCCACCTAAACCTCGACGGTTCACCGGCCGGTGAGATTCTGGCGTACGGTGTCGAAGAGTTCGATGTCAAGCTGGTGTTCTCGGACGACGACGAGCTGGAGCGTGCCAACCCGACCGACGCCGATGACTCCAACGATTACGACGACATCGTCGCGGTGAAGATCCGTGTGACTCTGAAAGCGGACCGTGTGGATCCTCGGGTGAACCAGGGTCAGTTGCTGCGCAAGTCATATGAATGGACCATATCGCCGCGGAATCTGAGATACGAGAAGCAGAGGTTTTAGCAGGTGCTGGACGAGGCTCGGTTGAGCCGGCAACGACCATCAACCCCACGACCCGTGGGCAGGAGGCGAGGGACAGCATGAGATCGCGAATAGTCCTAGAATCGATCCGCTTGTTCAAGTGCGTCAAACGACTGCGGGACAAGGGTGGCCTCGCTTTGGTGGCGACGTTGTTGGTGCTTGCCATGATGGGTGTGATCGTGGCGTCGGCAGTCAGGGCGGTGATGAGCTCCACGCGCGCGGCGGGGCTCGAGTATCACGAGGCGCGGGCCTTTTATGCGGCCGAGGCGGGCGGTGAAGCGGCTCTCGCCCAGCTCAAAATCGCTTTGCAGGACGGCTATCTTTCCGACGAGGAGCTGGCTGACATTACGCCGCCGACCCTGGAAGATTTCAGCTACGACAGCTTTTCGATCGAACGGCAGGGCGAGGCGATCGTCGAGCAGATCACCGACGGTCCCTATACCGGCCTCTACGCGCTGACCCAGAACGTCGATGTCTTTTCGTTGGCCGAAGACCGCAACGGAACGGTGTCCGGGGTGATTCTAAGGGCCAAAGCCCAGGCGATCCCCATCTTCCAGTTCGGCGTCTTCTTCGAGGAAGATTTGGAGGCAACGAACGGTCCTCCCATGGAGTTCATCGGCCGCGTGCATTCGAACGGGAACATATTCCTCAGTTCGAATAACGCGTGGTACCGCGAGATGATCACAACGCCGAACAAGGTGTTCCACGACCGAAAGGACTTCCACAACGTCTTCAACGGCGTGTTCATCAATGACGCCGGCGGCAACGAGGTCATGCTCGACTTCGATAGCCGCACGCATGCGGGTCCCGAAGCGTTCAAGGCGCAGAGCTGTACGCAGTTAGACTGCCGGCTGCAGACGGACGCCTTTGACGTCGACTCGCTCAAGTTACCGCTGCCCGAAGGCGTGCCGCCCTACGAGCTGGTTCGGGTCCGCGAAGCGGATGACGGAGATAGTGAGCAAGAAGTCAAGTTTGCCTGGAACGCCGACACGTACGTGACGGTGGACTTCACCAACATGCGTACGAAGGGCGAGGTCTGCGGTGGTGGCGGATCGAACTATGAGCCGGACGCGACGACCGGCTCGCTGCAAATGACGGCGCTCGATCCCGTCTTGCCCGGAGAGACGGTGAGGTTTCAGATACTCGCTGTAGACTGTGATGGCTTCGACGGCGACGTCACCGTCT
>JBDHAI010000375.1:0-2725 GCA_039588155.1 Gemmatimonadota bacterium
GGGCTTCGCCACGGCGATCGACGGTACCGTGCGACTCCTGGATGGCTCGCTCAATCTGTCGGCCGGCTGGATGAAGGTCGGAGACGAGTATCACAATCCGTCCAACCTGAACTTGCGCGGCGGCACCGAAGAGGTGAAAGCGGCCGGCGGTTACAGGATCGGATCGAGCGAGCTTCGCCTCGAGCATGACCGCCAGAGCTTCGGACCAGAGCAGGTCAAGCGCCAGCGCACCGCCGGCGGAATCGTCCAGGGGCTCGGCTCAGAGCTCAAACTCGACGCCAAGGTCGCTGCCGATCGTTTCGTGACCGGCGGCTCGACCGACGAGTCGCAGGCCGGCGAGCTGAAGCTGAGTTGGACCCCGATGCAGAACCTGACGGCGTGGACGGAAGCCCGGCATCAGTTCAACTACAGCGGCAACATCGTGCTGCCGGACCACTTCGGCCTCGGCGCCGCCTACCAGATCATACCAGGGATCTCCGTCGAGACCCAGCACCGGCGCGTGGTCCCACGCGACACGACGAGCAGCTACTCGATCACCAACCTCGGCCTCCGTACCGACCTCGGTCTCGGCACCCAGGCCTGGGGCTCGTACCAGATCGCCGGCGGCGTGAACGGCAGCCAGAACGCGGCGATCGTCGGGCTGAACAACCGCCTGCGCTTGGGAATCTGGTCGTTCAACACGCTGTTCGAGCGCCGCTTCGGCGTCGGCGATGCGTCGTTCGCCGACCCGGTACGCGCACTCCCCTTCCTGCAGGCGGAAGAGGACTATTGGTCGTTCGGGCTCGGCGCCGAGCTGCTGCCCCAGGACAAGCCCTATCGCGCCAGCGCCCGCGGCGAATATCGGGACGGCGACTTCCGCTCCACCCGGCTGTTCACTCTGACCGGTGATGTCTCGGTCAACAAGTCGCTCGCCGTTTTGTCGCGCAACGAGTACCTCTGGTCCGAGCAGGCTCTCGCCGATGGCAACGGGATCAGCCAGCGCACGTCGAGTCTCTGGGGGCTCGCCTTCCGACCCACCCGGAGCGACAAGCTCAACGTGCTGACCAAGTTCGAATGGCTGGCGGAGAGCAACCCGCTGGGCGGCGGCGTACTCGGCGCCAACGGTGACGAGAAGCGAGTGATCGGTGCCCTCGAAACGATCTGGGCTCCCGTGGCTTGGGGTGAGCTGACCGGACGCTACGCGCTTCGCCGCACCGAGGCCGACCAGCTGCTCGAGAACGACGTCACCCGCAACCTGACCTCCTGGGCCGACTACTTGGGTGGCCGGCTGGACGTCAACATCAAGCCCTGGATCGGATTCCGGGGCGAGACCCGGCTGCTCATCGAGCATACGAGCGGATCGCGGCGCTACGACGCAGCTCCCTCGCTCGTCTTCGTACCGATCGACGGCTTCGAGGCGCAGTTCGGCTACCGCTTCGGCGACCTGCGCGATCCGGACTTCGCGGCGAACGGCGGCCCCGGCCTCTTTGCGACCTTCGCCGTCCGCATCACCGAAACCATCTTCCCGACCACGGCTGACTTTTGGCGGCCGCGCTTCGGGCAGAACTAGACACCGCGGGAGGCTGACCGATGTCGGGGCATCCATTCGAGAGGCAGGGCGCGGCCGCACTGGTGGCTGACCATGCCGCCCGACTCGCCGTCGAGCTTCCCGCCCCGCTTCGGCACGGTCTGCGCGGACTGGTGTCCATCGCCAGTCACTATCGCTGGTTCCTGTTGCTGGTGCCGCTCTACGCCCTCGCCTTGGGCGGCGCCCGGGCGCTTCCACTGGCGATCGGAACCGCTGCCGCAGCGACTCTCTACTCGTCGGTGATGGCCGCAGCGGAGCGTCGTTGGCCGGACGAACTTGCACGCCACGACCTGTTCTTCCGCTGCTTCGAGATCATCCTCATATGCGTCGGCCTGTCTCTGATTCCCGGCCAGGGTGCGGACGGCCCGCTCTACCAGGCCGGCATCTACACCGCTTTCGTCGTCTTCGCCGCCGTCGGCCTTGGCCCGCGCGCCGTCGGTTGGCCGGCGACCTGTGCCGCCGCAGGTGTCGGGATCGGCATCGCACTGATCGCCGCCCAAGATCCTGCCGTCATGACGTCGATGGGCAGCGAGTACCTGGCCTCGGCCGCTCTGTTCACGGTGGCGCTCTGGCTGTCCCTGTTGGCCATCGGTCTCATAGTCTCGAGTCGCAGCGTCACGAGGGCGGCGACCGCAGACCCCGCAGTCGCGGTGGACAAGCTCCCCACATACTCGCGTATCAACGAGATCTCCGCCCATCGGGAACGGCTAGCCATCATGGGCGAGGTCACCGCACAGATTATCCACTATCTCAGCAGCCCGCTCACCGGCATCTCGACCATCGTCGACGATCTACTGGAAGATTGCAGCGATAGGGAGCGCGGGTCGCTCGAGCTGGTGAAAAGCGAGGCCGACCGTGCCTCGGCCGTCGTCCGCGAGCTGCTCGCTTTCACGCGCCGCGACGAAGACAACCCTGTGGTATCGCTCAACGAGATTACCGATCGCGCGCTCGACCTCTTCGTCTTCAGGGAACGATCCGGCAACATCTTCGTGAGCCGTGAGCTGAGCGAGGAACCGGTCGACGTTCGGATTGGACCGAGCCAGCTGGAACAGGTGGTCCTCAACCTCCTGGACAACGCCCTCCAGGCCATCAACGGATCGGGGCCCGGCACCATCTGTGTCAGGACGCGCTCCAACGGAGATCGCGTGGTGCTGGAGG
>JBDHAI010000376.1:0-3790 GCA_039588155.1 Gemmatimonadota bacterium
GCCAGCGCCATCCGGCCGCTGGTGGAACCGTTCACGCCCGAGCGCGTCGCCGAGGCCGCCGGCGTCGAGGCGGAGACGATCGAGCGCCTCGCACTCGAGCTCGCCGACACGCCGTCCAGCGTCGCGCTGCCGCCAGCCGTCGAGATGACGGACAGCAACGCCACCGCCGCTCACGTCGCCGTGAACTTGCTCAACTACGCCGCTGGGAACATCGGACGCACGGTTCGTTTCGGACCCAACGTCTCGCGCAACCGGCCGGCCAGCGTCGGCCGTTGGGTGGACACCGTGAGCGCGATGGGCGCGGGCGACGTCGCGATCGCCCTGGTGCACGGAGTCAATCCAGCTCACACGCTGCCGGCGGGACTCGGCTTCACCGCGGGTCTGGCCAACGTCGACCTCGTCGTGAGCTTCGCGAGCCACATGGACGAGACGGCGGCGGCCGCCGATCTCATCCTGCCCGACCACACGCCGCTCGAGGCGTGGGGCGACCACGAGCCGGAGGCCGGCGTCCACACGCTCATGCAGCCGACCATCAACCCGCTCTTTGACACCAAGCACACCGGCGAGGTACTGAGGTCGCTGGCGGCACGGATCGGTGGAGCGTCAGCCGGGCGTTTCCAGTGGCCGGACTACCAGACCTATCTGCGGCAGACCTGGGGCGCCATCCACCGAGAGTTCGCGCCACGGCAGGACTTCGACGACTTCTGGCGCGAATCCATTTCGCGCGGCGGCGCCTGGCGCGATGTGGGGACTCGGGCGGTGACGCTCAACCGGGCCGTGAGCGGCGTCGACTTCGATGAGCCAACGCTCGAAGGTGACGAAACGACGCCTTTCAACCTCATCGCGTACCCCTCGCCGAACTTCTACGACGGCCGCGGTGCGAACCGGCCCTGGCTGCAGGAACTGCCCGACCCGGTCACGAAGATCGTCTGGAACACCTGGGTCGAGATTCACCCGGACGTCGCGGCGCAGCTGGACGTAGAGAGCGGCGACATTTTGCAGGTCACGTCGCCGCAGGGTTTCATCAACGCGCCGGCCTACGTGTACCGGGGAATCCGCCCGGATAGTGTGGCCATACCCATCGGCCAGGGCCACGAGAACTACGGGCGCCGCGCCCGCTCCAACTCTTGCCGGCCGCCGCCGACGCGGCCTCCGGCAGCATCGCCTGGCTGTCCACGCGCGCGGCAGCATCGCCTGGCTGTCCACGCGCGTGTCGCTATCGCTGTTCGAGCGCGGTGGTCGCCTCGTACGGACTCAAGGCTCCGACGACGACCTGGGGCGTGAGATCGCCGAGGTCATCGGCCTCGCCGCAGCCGCCGAAGCGGAAGCGCACGCCCTCGAAGAGATCGAGCAGCATCCCGACGCACTCGTGGAAGCCGCCGAAGACGCGGACCCGAAGAGCCCCTACCGCTGGGGCATGGTCATCGATCTCTCCAGCTGCATCGGCTGCTCGGCCTGTGTGACGGCCTGTTACGCGGAGAACAACATCCCCGTGGTCGGCGAGGAGCGGGTGGAAGAGGGTCGCGAGATGTCCTGGCTCCGCATCGAGAGCTACTACGAGCACGTGCTGGAAGGCGGACACGGCGAAGAACACGCGGAGAGCGGCCACAACGGAAACGGCGACTCCGACCCCGCTCACGTCGTGCACCTGCCAGTGATGTGCCAGCACTGTGGCAACGCGCCGTGCGAGCCGGTCTGTCCGGTCTACGCCACCTACCACAATCCCGAAGGCCTTAACGTCCAGGTCTACAACCGCTGCGTCGGCACGCGGTACTGCTCCAACAACTGCCCGTATAAGGCACGCCGCTTCGAGTGGTTCGACTACGAGTTCCCGTACCCGCTCAACCTGCAACTGAATCCGGACGTGACGGTGCGGGAGAAGGGCGTGATGGAGAAGTGCACGTTCTGCGTCCAACGCATCATGAAAGGGCGGAGCGATGCGAACGCCGACGGCCGCGACGTGGCTGACGGCGAGGTGACCCCAGCCTGCGCACAAACGTGCCCGGCGGAGGCGATCGTCTTCGGCAACCTGCGTGACCCAAACAGCCGCGTCTCCAAGCTGGCGCGTAACGGTCGAGCCTACCACGTGCTGGGTGAGGTGAACACGCGACCCGCCGTCACCTATCTGAAAGAGGTGGCGCGCGTGACGGAGGAGTCCTAGATGGCGACGGTCGCACCACCGGCGCGAACCGGTTTCGGCAGAGTCAGCCGCGACATCATCGGCGCGCTCTGGGGACCGGATTGGCGCTATTACGCGCTGATGACCGTCGTCGTGTCGATCCTGGGCTGGGCGGGCTTCGCCTGGATCTACCAGATCAAGATCGGCATGGGGACGGCCGGCATCACCCACCCGGTGATGTGGGGCGTCTACATCACGAACTTCGTCTTCTGGGTCGGCATCGCACACTCGGGAACGCTCATCTCGGCGATCCTCTACCTAGTGCGCTCGGGCTGGCGCACGACCATCAACCGGGCCGCCGAAGCGATGACGATCTTCGCGGTGATGACCGCGGGCCTCTTCCCGCTCATCCACCTGGGCCGGGTCTGGTACTTCTATTTCCTGGCGCCCTACCCCAATCAGCGGCTGCTCTGGCCCAACTTCCGGTCGCCGCTCATCTGGGACTTCTTCGCCATCAGCACGTACTTCACCATCAGCCTGCTCTTCTGGTACTCCGGCTTGATCCCGGACCTGGCGACGATCCGTGACAAGATGAAGGGGCTGACGGGCCGCATGGACCGGGTGAAGGAGAAGGTGTACGGAGCGCTGTCGCTCGGGTGGAGTGGATCGGACAGCCAGTGGAAGCACTACCGGCGCATGTACCTCTACATGGCGGCCATCGCCACGCCCCTGGTGTTGTCCGTTCATAGCGTCGTCTCCTGGGACTTCGCCATGGCGGTCACGCCGGGCTGGCACTCGACGATCTTCGCCCCCTACTTCGTCGCGGGCGCGATCTTCTCGGGAATCGCCATGGTGATCACTTTGTCGATTCCCTTGCGCTGGGCGTTGGGCCTCGAGGACTACATCACCGAGTACCACTACGACAACATGGCGAAGCTGATGTTGCTCACCTCGTTGATCGTGGGTTACGCCTACCTGGCCGAGTACTTCATGGCCTGGTACTCGGGCGATCCGATAGAGTGGGAGAGCTTCCGCTGGCGGGCGATGGGTGACTACAGCGGCCCGTTCATGATCATGATGACCTGCAACGTGCTCATCCCGCTGCTCTGCTTCTCGCGGAGAATAAGGCGGAACATCAAGGCGATCTTCGTGATCTCCATCTTCGTAAACATCGGGATGTGGTACGAGCGCTTCGTCATCATCGTGTCGTCGCTGGCCCACGAGTACCAGCCAGGCGCCTGGGGTCTCTACACGCCGTCCTGGGTGGAGCTCTCGATCACGGTCGGCAGCTTTGCCTGGTTCTTGTTCTGGTTCATGATCTTCGCCAAGACTCTGCCGGTGATCTCGATCACTGAGGTGAAGGAGTCGATCGCCGAGGGCATCTGGAAGCCCGGCGACAAGAAGGAAGATGCTTGAGATGGCCGCGCTGAGCACGGTAACCGCGACCTACGACGACATCCACACGGTGGTGGGCGCCGTGCGTTCGGTTCGCGAAGAGGACTGCCAGGAGATCCAGGTCTTCGGCCCGATCATGGAGCAAGAGCTCGAAGAGGCCATCGGCAAGCCGCCCAGCCCCGTGCGCCGCTACGCCTTGATCGGCGGACTGACCGGCTGCATCTCGGGCTTCGCCCTGACGGTCTGGTCCTCCTATTACTACCCGCTCGTCGTGGG
>JBDHAI010000377.1:0-2697 GCA_039588155.1 Gemmatimonadota bacterium
GATGACACCTGGTGGAAGCCCCCGCAGTGATACGCGGTCAGGCGCCGCCAACCCGGAAGGCCAAGGAGATCCGATGAAGAACCGTGTCGTGGGTTACACAGCCGGAGTGCCCAGGACAGCCCCTCCCTCAGACGTTTGTGCGTGACTCGCGGCGGGCGCGCGGTCCAGTGTCTGGTGTGGTGTCTCCCGACCCTCCGTACCCTCCCTGACGCGGGCCTTGTCCGCTCCGCACTCGGTGCCATGTCCTCCCCTTCGCGACTTCATGTTCGCTCGCGAGCACCGGCGAAGAGAGGCTGTTGTCTTGCGGTGGGCACCGGGCGTTCTGACCTCATGGCTAAAGGCCCGCACATACAGGCGGTCGCGGCACGTGTTTCAGTCTCTCCGAGGGCTACTTGCTTTTCGCAATTCGGCGTCAAGCGTTACGAGCTCCGCACCGAGTGCTCTGGCAAGCCAGAGATAGGCCGCATCGTAAACCGTCAACCCCTCACCCTCCGCGAGGACCACCATGTCTTCGGTCGGGACCGGAATCTCTCGTAGGTCCATCCTTTCGAAATAGTCCAGCATCTCGAGTAGACCGGCACGCAGCTCCGGGTATCGCGCCAACTTCTTCAGGCAGATGCTGGCAATCTCGTAGCGGAGCAGGGTGGGCGCGGCAAGCGTGGCGCCACCGAGGTGCCGAGCGACGTAGTCCGCCCTGGGCTCGCCGAACAGAAGCGCGCCCAGCGCCGATGCGTCGACGACCTTCAGCTTACCGGGCATCGCGGTCGGAGCGAACCATCGAAACGCTCTCCGCCGCGGTCTGCACTTTCAACTCCTGGACACGACGCAGAATGTCCTCGGGTGTCACGCGCTCGTTCTCCCCCGCCGCCTCTTCCAGGATCGCTAGAAGATGACCTTGAAGAGAGCGGTGATGCTGGGCCGCTTGGGACCGCAGCCGCTCGGCCAGTTCGTCGGGCACGTTCTTGATCGAGATGTTGACGGCCATCCGGAAGCCTCCGTAGTGGATCTGTTTTGGATCCAAAATAGATCCACTCCCTTCCGCCTGTCAACGGGCCGGTTTCAGAATCCGGTTTGCAGGTTGCCGGCCGGGCACGCCGCAGCCAAACAGCCTCACAGACCGTGATCACGATAATCTGGTAGCGTCATCGCATTCTCAACATTTCCGAACGACCAGGCGGGGCCGCGCTGCAACGGCGCGACACCTCAGCGACGGACTTCAGTGGAGACCCGGGACTCAGGGCCTCCGAGTCGGGCTACGAGATCGAGCTGACCTGGACCGTAGGTGGCTCGGTGAACCACTTCGGTCACCAGCACTTCCGCCAGAACTTCTACGACGCCGTGATCCGTGTAGTACCCGTTGAAGGCGTGTGGAAGATCGAGAGCGTAGACGTAGCCGAAGAGAAACGTCTGCTGTGAGCAGAGTTCAACGGCCCCTCCCTCAGACGCCCGTGGAAGTGACCCGACGCGTTCGGGATAGCCGGAGTTGATGAAGGTTCGATCGCTGGGGACAGGGAGGGCACGGCCCAGAGCCACGAGCGGACATTTGGAGCGCCTTGGCCGGACCGAGATCGCTGCCCGCGCCGCGCGACATGAAGCGAGGGCTCTGTGTCGTGCCCGACCCGGTGCCTAGGCACAGATCAGCGCGCCTGCAATCACCTCAGAATCGATACACGCCGGAGACGGCAGCATAGTGAAACCAGGCAAAGTTGTAGACCGATTCGACGTCCGCGCCGCCCTCAACGGTGCGGTACCCGGCGGTGATGCGCCAATGATCGTTGATGTCGTATCCCAGCTTGAGCGCGACGTCGAACGCGCGTCCCGGGCCGCCGGCCAGGCCGTCGAAATCGAACAAGAAGTGCCATCGCCGAGCGAATCGCCAGTCGGCGCCGAGATACAGCAGCGGCACGAACCCTACGTCGGTGTCCTTGCTCGTTGTGCCCGCTTGCGTCAGCTCGATCTTCGCGTCTCGGATTTTGGCCGTGAGCCCGACCGCCAGTTTCAGACGCTCGCGGTCCGTGAAGCGATAGCGATAGCTGAGGCGCCATGAATTGAACTTATAGGTCGCCTCTACGGGCTGGCCCGGCTGGTAGGTCGCGCCGGCGAAGTCTACCGGTTCAGCGAACGAGCCAGTCTCGCTGTACGACAGCGGCGCGAGCAGGGCGCGCAAGCTGTGGCGGTTGTTGATGTTCCAAGTGAGATAAAGGCGGCCGGCAGGCCACGGGCCCTTTCCGACCAGGTCGACAAGCGAGAATCGGGTGCCCGCGCCAGTATTCGGGATCTGTACATCATTGCGGCTCTGCCACACGGGTCCCGCCTCGAGTTCTATTTCGAATCGGGCCGCGTTTTGCGCGTTGGCGGATGGTACCGCGGTGCACATCAACACCGTAGCCACCAGGCAGGCAGTCGGCTTACTCACATGTCGCATAGCCCAACTCATCGTGTCGGCCTGCTTGTTCATCACGTGTGGCCTCGAGGCGCCACCACACCGCCGTACGCGACGCCGGTGAGCTGAGCCATATCGGAGTTGAATGTCGTCAAATCTTCTATCTCAAAGTCACGAAGGTGGCGGTGGCCGGCGGCACGAGCGAGCACGGTCATCAACTCGACGGCGGCCGACAAGAAGCGCGCGAGCCGTTGCGCGGCGGCCTCGACCGGCAGTCGCGCACGGAGATGTGGCTTCTGCGTGGCAATGCCCAC
>JBDHAI010000378.1:0-2687 GCA_039588155.1 Gemmatimonadota bacterium
CGGAGAAGCTCGGGCTGCCCGGAGCCGAGAACGCGAGCCTGTTCCCGGTGACCGACGATGAAGTGGAGGCTTATCTCACGCGCGAGCTGGAGCGGTTCCCTGACCTGACGTTGGAGCGTCTGGGCGAGGGTCCGGTGCTGGCGCCTGGACAGCAGGACATGGCGTTCTTCGACTTCGTCTTCCCGACGCCTTCGGGTAAGATCGAGCTCGAGTCGGCCGAGGCCGTCGAGCGCTGGGGTATCGGTGCTCTGCCGACCTATGCCGAACCCGTCGAGTCCGTCCGACGCGAGCACCCGGGGCCCGGCGAGTATCCGCTCTACATGCTGACGCCGAACACCAAGAACCGCATCCATTCGCAGTTCGGCAATCTCCGGATGATCCGGCAGTTCGGCGACACACCGGTGGCGGTGATGAATCCGGAAGATGCTGACGAGCGAAGCCTCTCAGACGGCGATGAGATCCGCATCTTCAATCAGCGCGGCGAGCTGCGGGTCGAGGTGCAGTTGGACAGCGGGCTGAAGGCCGGCTGCGTGTGCCTGACCAACGGTTGGTGGATATCAGAGGGCGGTGCCGTGAACATTTTGTCGGCCGCCCGAGAGACCGACATCGGGTACGGCGCGGCGTTCCACGATAATCGGGTGCAGGTCGAGAGAGTGGGCCGTGCCGAATAGCTTCGTCTTCGACGCCAACCGCTGTACCGGCTGCGGCGCCTGTCAGTTGGCCTGCTCGATCGAGAACGAGTTGGGCTTCGAGCGGAGTTGGCGGCGCATCGAGACCTACAACCCGCGCCGCCACCCCCGCGCGCCCCTCTTTCACCTCTCACTCGCCTGCAACCACTGTGACGAGCCCGCCTGCATGTTCGCGTGCCCGGCGCTGGCTTACTCGCGTGACGCTCAAACCGGCACGGTGATTCTCGACGAGAAGAAGTGCATCGGCTGCCAGTATTGTCTGTGGGCATGTCCCTACGACGCGCCGGTCTTCGACAGGGGACTCGGGGTGATGAGCAAGTGCACCTTCTGCAACCATCGCCTGCAGGATGGCATGAAGCCCGCCTGCACGGTCCACTGTCCCACCGGCGCACTCGACTTTGCCGACTTGCCCGAGGAGCAGCTCGTCAACGGGATCGAGGGTTTTCCCCAGACGGACCTCGGACCGCGGATTCAGATTCGTCCGTTGGCTACCGGCCGGCGCCTGCCGATCATGACCGCCTCGAGCGCAGCGCAACCGATGGCACCTGTGCAGCCGTCACCGTCAAGAACATCGCTCAAGTCCGAGTGGTCGCTCATGCTGTTCACCTCAGCCGCCGCGGCGTTGGTGGCGGTCGTGGCGGCCAGCGTGAAGTCCGCGTTCACCATCAATCCCTTGCTTTTCGTGGGAGCGGCGGCCGTGACGATGGGGTTGGCCACCTTGCACCTCGGGCGACTGGAGCGTGCCTACCGGGCCGTGCTCAACCTGCGGCGATCGTGGTTGAGCAGAGAGGTGGTGACGATTCCCGGCTTCCTGGCTTTGGGCACGCTCTACGCTTTTGCCGGGCCGTCGGCCGCGACGTTGGG
Source organism: Gemmatimonadota bacterium (assembly GCA_039588155.1). GTDB lineage: Bacteria > Gemmatimonadota > Gemmatimonadetes > Palauibacterales > KS3-K002 > JBDHGH01. Next base: position 1,554 of record JBDHAI010000378.1, read on the forward strand.
CGCGACCGCGACCCTGGTCGGATTCTTCGGACTCATATGCGCGGACCAGGTCTACACTGTCTTGAAGCGCGCCACGCCTGCGTACCGCCACAGCGCCAGCGTCGTCTGGACTGGGTTCTTCCTCGCCGGCGTATTCAGCGGTACCGCATGGCTCGCCGGCGTCTTCGGCGTCGGCAAGCTCGCGCTCTACGTATTGAGGAAGCTCGAGTTCATCGATTCCAGGCGTCCCGTTCGTCCCATCGTCACCGCCGCTCGCACGTTGTTCGGTCTCGTGCTTCCCCCGCTGCTCTGGCTGATCGATTTCCAGGCTTGGTTTCCCATCATCGTCGCCGGCACACTTATCGGCGAGCTCATCGATCGCGGCGAGTACTACGAGGAGTTGGAGTCGGACTCGCCACGCCGTGAGATGGACGCAGATCTACAGCGGCAAGTCGAGCAGGGCGACTCGAGCACGCCCCGATTCGTGGCGGCGGCGAGTTAGACCGATGCCCAGCGGGGCCGCGCTTCCTGTTTGCTCCGGCGTCTGTCAGACCGCCGTGGGTATGACGTAGAGGACGACCGCGAAGAAGTGAGATGCGCTGCCTAGAAGCACGAACCCGTGCCAAACAGCATGGTGATACGGCAGCAGCCGCCACTTGTAGAACGCGGTTCCCGCCGTGTAGGCCAGCCCGCCGATCAGTAAGAGTATGATTCCGCCTGGAGCGACCGCGTCGAGCAAGGGCTTTATCGCGATCACCACGACCCAGCCCATGCCCACGTACAGTAACACGGAGGCCGTTGTCCCCCTGCCGAGGACGCCCATCTGCAGGACGATTCCCAGCAAGGCGAGACCCCAGATCACACCGAGTAGGGACCAGCCCCAGGGGCCGTGCAAGCTGACCAGGGCGAACGGCGTGTAGGTTCCGGCGATCAAGATGAAGATGGCCGAGTGGTCGAGCGCCCTCAGTACGGCCTTGGCGCGAGGATGCTGGATGCCGTGGTAGAAGGTGCTGGTCGTGTAGAGCAGGACGAGCGCGGCGCCGAAGACGCTGCAACCCACGATATGCCAGACGCTCCCCCACAGACCCGGGTACTGCTTACAATTTATTGTTTTCATTTGCTGGTAATAGCCTTTAAAAGTACCAGCACACTCAT
>JBDHAI010000379.1:0-3436 GCA_039588155.1 Gemmatimonadota bacterium
GTGGCTCCACCCCCGCGAGCATGGCCGCCTCGATCGGCTAGCAGAGCAGCGCCAGCACCCGGCCCCGCGCTCTGGGCAGGAGGCTGCTATGACGAAGGAGGCGCTGAGAAGAGCCCTGGAGGGAGAGCCCCACGACCTCCGGATCCGTCTGCGATTGGGGAACACACTCACCCGCGAGAAGCGCTTCGAGGAGGCGGCGGCGGTCTTCTCCGAGGGGTTGAGGCTCGATCCCGAGAACGCCGTCCTCCGAATGAGCTACGGGGAGAGCCTGCTGGATCTGGATCGCCCCGAGGAGGCGGTGCCGCAATTCCGTGAGGTGCTGCGGGGGGACCCGGAGTCCGCCGACGCGATGGCGAGTCTGGCAGGCGCACTGTTGCGAATCGATCAACCGAAGGAAGCCGCGAAGCTGCTGACGCAGTGCGTTCACTACCTGCCCGAGGACTCCATCGTGCACGAGCTGCTCGGCGAAGCCCTGGCCCGCTCCGGAGAGCCGGATCCGGCCCTGGCCAGCTACCGCAGAGCCCTGGCGCTCGGCCGCCGGACCCGGCGGGTGCTGTTTTCCTGCGGCAACCTGCTGAGCATCCGGGGCGAATTCGCCCATGCCGACGAAGCGTGTCGGCACGCGATGGAGATCCCGGGCGATGAGCCGCCGCCCTGGCACAACTGGGGCAGGGCGCGTCTCGAACTCGGAGATGTGAGCGGGGCGGCGGATGCGTTCCGGCAGAGCCTGGCCCAGGGGGTCGAAGCCTCGCTGCGGGACCTGGCGGTCATCCTGCCCGGCGACCCGACGGCCCAACCCGCGCAGGTCCTCGAGACCCGCCGCAGAGTCCATCGCCCTCCCGGCGGACGGGTGGACTCCCGCCCCCCGGGCCGGTGCGAAGATCCGGGCGGGTTACATGTCCTCCTTCTTCGCCAAGGCCAACTACATGAAACCCGTGTATGCCCTGTTGGCGGCGCACGACCCCGGCCGCGTGGAGGTCGAGCTGTTCCACGATGGGCCGGAGGGCGCGGAGCTGCGCCAGAGGATGGACGGCACCGCGGTCGAGGTCGTGCACGAGGTGAAGGGCATGTCGAATCCGGACCTGGTCGAGACCATCCGCGGCCGGCAGCTCGACGTGTTGGTCGACCTCAACGCCTACAGCGCCACGCATCGCCTGCCGATCTACACCGTTCGGCTGGCCCGGGTGGCAGTGGGCTGGTTCAACCACTACGCCACTTCGGGACTGCCGGGGATCGACGTGATCGTCGGCGATGCCCAGACCGTCGACGCGGGCGAGGAGAGCGACTACTCCGAACGGGTGGTCCGCCTGCCACACAGCTACCTGTCCTTTCGGGTGGATCATCCGGCACCGGAGGTGGTGCCACCGCCCTGTCTGGAGCGCGGAGCCATCACCTTCGGCAGCCTGTGCTCGCAGTACAAGATCACGCCCCATGTGCTGCGGGCCTGGTGCCGACTGCTCCAGGAGGCCCCGACGGCGCGGCTGATCCTGGCCAACCGGACTCTGGGATCGCCCGACGCAGCGCGGTACCTGAGGGGCGCGTTTGCGGAGGCCGGGATCGCCGACGAGCGCGTCGAGCTACGAGGCCCGGCCGAACATCTGGCCTACCTCGCCAACTACGATGACATCGACATCGCCCTGGACACCTGGCCCTACAACGGCGGCACCACCACCACCGAGGCCCTGTGGCAGGGCGTACCGGTGCTCTGTTTCAGCGGCGACCGCTGGGCCTCCCGGACCAGCGCCAGCCTCCTGGCCGAGAGCCCCTTTCGCGACTTCCTGTGCGAATCCGAGCAAGCCATGCTCGAGCGCGCGATCCGGCTGGCCGCCGATCCCCAGACCGCGACCCACCTGGCCGGGTTGCGGGCCTCTGCGCGAAGCGCCTTGCGCCAGTCGCCGGTCTGCGACGCGGCCCGCCTCGCCGGAGAGATGGAGGACCTCTACGCCCGCCTGCTCGTCAGCCCTTGACCCCGCCCCTCCACAGATGGAGCCGTTGTTCCCCCCGAGAATGCCACGTCGCCTTCCGAAGACCCGCTCCGCCTGCTACGCACCGTCCCCGGCGATCTCCTCCGGCAGCAGGATGCCTCGATCCATCAGCGATCGGATGATCCCAATCCCTTTTCCCTTCACGAATTCGTCGTCCTGGCCCAGCGCACCTTCCATTTCGGCGAGTATCTCGTGCACAGTTCGGGTGCCGTCACAGCGAGCGACGAATCCGGCAACTTGACGGTCCACTCGCATCGCGAATTGGGAGCCTCCCGTTTTCTCCAGTTGCGTCTCCACCGCCTGCAGTCCTTCCGACGTCATGGCGTGACGCTGTTGGATTCGGACATCCGCGGCAAGCCGCAACCGCTTGTCGACCAGGATTCCGTCATCCGCGACCGGGCCGCAGCTGTCCCTCATCGCAAGCGTCGTCAACAACTCGGCCGAGCACGACCCTGCGATTCGTCGCGGCGTACCGTCGATGTGCGTCCAGTTGTGCCGCTTGTCTTTCCGGCGCAAGGTAATCAGGAGGTAGCTCACTGCCTCGATCTTCTGCGCGCGGTAGTAGTCCATCCACTGCTGATATAGATCCGGCAGCTGGTCGACGTCATGGGTTTCGGTACTGACGATCCACCTCATGGCATAATCCGAAACGTCCTCGGTCATCTCGACCCAGACGATCACGTCGCATCGCAAGCCGTCGAACCAGCCAGTCAGGTTCTCTTTCCAGTCCTCGCCAGGTCGATGTGCGAAGTTGCATTTGAGCTGACAGTAGCCGCCTTCCTCCAAGAACGTTGGAACGGAGCGAATCAGACCGCGACAAAACTCATCGCCCCGGATTTCGGCATCGCGAAACAGGAACCGCCGCGTCGGGCTGAGTACAAAGGGCGGGTTGCTCACAACCAGGTCTAATCGCTCCCCTGCAACCGGCTCGAACAGGCTGCCCGTACGGCAGCTCACGTTGTCGATGCCGTTCAGCTGCGCGTTGAAACGGGAGAACGCTACGGCGCGCGGGTTGCTGTCGGTCGCGATCACTTCCTCACTATGCGATGTGGCCAAGAGCCCCAACACACCCGAACCGGTCCCCAGGTCCAGCGTACGCCTGCAAGGGGTCCGAATGGTCGCGTTGGCGAGTTCATACGTCGTCACGGCTGGCGGCATCACGTAATCGGGTCCCGCGTCGTCGGCTCGCCCCCGCGGTCTGTCTGCCCCAACCACCAGATGCCCCACCGGCGACAGCTTGATCCGCGGAGCCACTTGCGTCTCTCCGTCCTCCAGGGTGAGCAGCTCTGCGTCCGCCCACGTATCGAGCGACATGGGAGAGAGCGCTTGCCTCACCGCGCTGGGCGGGACCGGTCCCCCCAGGGGAAACAGACGAATGAATGTATCCAGCGGCGAAAGGTCGCTCGTGCGACGTAACCACGGGGGCACATCGACGGCCGGCACGGCCAGAA
>JBDHAI010000380.1:0-2612 GCA_039588155.1 Gemmatimonadota bacterium
CGAAGCTTACGAGACGCTGTCGGCCTCGGCCCCATCGAGCGCACGGGACACACGCGTGTGCGGCGGCGACGTCGACGGGCCACGCCTTGGACGTTCTTACACGTCGTCTTCGCGGCTCCGGCGGTCGCCGTGCTCGCCGCGTTCCTGACATCGATTCTGGTTAGGCGAGTCTAAGCGGGATTCAGCACGTCTCGCACCTTCTGGACCAGCTCAGCCGGCGTGAATGGCTTTTGGAGAAACTCCGCGCCGGACCCCAAGACCGCTTCGCGAAGGACGACGTGGTCGGTATAGCCTGAGGTATAGAGCACTCGTGTTTCCGGTCTGAGCGGCATCAGGCGTTGAGCGAGCTCCGGGCCGCTGATTTCTGGCATGACCACATCGGTGAACAGTAGATCGATCCCGCCCGGATATTGATCGCTGATACCGATGGCCTCGGCCGCATCGCTCGCCTCGAGTACGGTGTAGCCGCTGCCTTCGAGAATGCGCCGCGCCAGAGCTCGCACCGACCTTTCGTCTTCAACCAGCAAGACCGTTCCGGTTCTGGCGAGCGACGGCTGCGTTGCAATCTCGGCGGGCACGTCGAGCGGCTGCACCTCCTTGTCCACTCGCGGCAGGTAGATCTTGAAGGTCGAACCCAGCGCCTGCTCGCTGTAAACCCAGATGTAGCCTCCGCTCTGCTTCACGATTCCGTATACGGTGCTCAGCCCGAGCCCCGTGCCTTTGCCCACCTGCTTGGTCGTGAAGAAGGGCTCGAAGATCCGGGCTCGGGTATGGGGGTCCATGCCGACGCCGGTGTCGCACATCACCAACATCACGTAGCGACCCGGTACGATGGGATAATGTGTTTCGGCAAATACCACATCCAGGTCTGCGTTGCCCGTCTCGATGGAGAGCTTACCGCCCGATGGCATCGCGTCGCGGGCGTTTACCGCGAGGTTCATGACGATCTGTTCTATCTGGCCTGGGTCGGCCTCGACGGCCCAGAGACTGGGCTCGAGCATAGTCAGAAGCTCGACATCCTCACCGATCAGGCGCTGGAGCATCTTTTCCAAACTCAACACGACTTCGTTGAGATTCAGGACACGCGGTTGCAGCACCTGCTTGCGGCTGAAGGCGAGCAACTGGCGCGTCAGCGAGGCCGCGCGTTGCGCCGCCTCCTTGATATCCTGAAGCTCGTCGCGCCGTGGATCTTGAGGGCCCAGCTCATTCATCAGGTGTTCGCTGTTCGCGAGGACCACGGTGAGTACGTTGTTGAAGTCATGGGCCAGGCCACCCGCCAGCTGTCCGACGGCCTCCATCTTCTGCGACTGGCGCAGTTGCTGCTCGAGCCGCCGGCGCTCCACGACATCGATGGCGGTGCCGACAACGCATGGGTTACCGTCGAGTTGGATCAGTGTGCCGCTGAAGAAATAAGGTGTGCGTGTACCGTCTTTCGCGACCAGATCGGCCTCTGCAGTGCTTTGCCCTTGCTCGAACACCCGTTGAATCGCCTCTTGGATGAGATGCCGGTCCTCGCCTTCGAAGAAGTCCAAGGGCCGCAGCGCCAGGACCTCCCGGGAAGAGTAGCCGGTGACCCGTTCGAGGTTCCGATTCCAGCGAATGAAGCGCCCCGCCCTGTCGAAGAGATAGAAGAGGCCCGGCATGCTGCCGATGACGGCATCCGAGAACTCTTTCTCTTTTCTCAGAACCTCCTCTGCATGTTTGCGGCGGGTGATGTCGCGAATGATGCCCTGGTAGCCGATCGCTCGGCCGTTTTCATCGCTCTGGACCGTCGAGCTCAGCAGGCAGTCCATGACGGCTCCGTTCTTCGCGACCAGCTTGACTTCGTAGTCCTGGACCGACCCTTCGCGCTCGATCGCATCCTGGAATCTCCGCCGGTCCGCAGCATCGGCGTACAACGATTCGGCGCTCAGCTGCTTCAGCTCCGATTCGCTGTAGCCTAGCAACGCTAGCATCGACTGGTTGAACTCGAGAATCGAGCCGTCGGAGGACGACACGTATATCGCGTCCTTCGAGTCCTCGAACAGGCTGCGATACTTGATCTCGCTGTGCTTGAGCGCCACCTCCGCACGCTTGCTGTGCGTCACGTCGAAAGCGACCCCGATAGCTCCGGCTATCTCTCCCTGCGGATCACGAAAAGGCTCGACGTGGCATTCGAAGGTGCGATTCTCCCAACTGAACTCGAAGCTCGTCTCCTCTCCCTGCAACGCTCGGGCGTGCGCAGCGATGGAGACGACCTCTGGGTCATCGGTCTGGAAATACTGGAAGAGCGACATACCGACGACCTGATTGGGTTTCAAGCCCAGGCCCGGGAGCGCGGCACCGACCGACGACGTGAACTTCAGGTTTCTGTCGACCGTCCAGAGCACGCCCGGCATCTGGTCGACCAGGAGGCGAAGCCGCTCTCTATCCCGCTCTGCGTCTCGGTGGGCTCGTCGTCGTTTCATCTCACTTGCAGGTAACGAGGTCAGGTGTCTTCTTGGGCAACGCGTCTCGACTATGCGTCGCGACAGGGGAAGTAGGCAGGCTCGCTGCGCCGCTTCGAGGCTCGAATGCCCCTGAAGCCGCACTAAATATGTGGCCAAGCCGCGTCGCCTCGCAACGTTTGCCGC
>JBDHAI010000381.1:0-3677 GCA_039588155.1 Gemmatimonadota bacterium
CGTCGTTCGGCGTCTCGGAGTTCGAAGTGGACCCGTTCGAGTTCGGCAATGAGTTGGTTTTGGTGCTCTAGAAGCTCGCGTTCCGCGGCGCCCTTGCGAGCCTCGGCTTGCGACTTCTCCGCTCGATACCTGCCGAACCAAAGCGGAATGTTGATTGTCGCCTTGGCAATTGCGGCGTCCTTCCCGCTGTCGAGAACGTTGGGGAATGAGGACTCATCGGTGTCGATGTACTCGGCCGCAAGGGTGAGGTCGGGAATGGGGCTTCGTCCTGCCAGTGTCGTGGCGGCGCGCTCCTTCTCGACCATGAAGCGCAGTGCCGCAAGCTGCGGGTTGTCCGCGAGAAGCGAAGCGTTGAGGTCTTGTTGGGTGTGCGTGACGGGCTTGTATTGCACCGTGCCGGGCCAGGCGACTGCGGTATCTGATGGCCGATTGAGCGCGGCGTTTAGAGACGCGCGCATCGGGCGCTGTTGGTCGCGCAGCGTTCGCAGGCGGTCCTCAAGTTTTCCGAGCTCGACTTGTGCGCGAATCACCGAGGCGTGCGGTGTCTTTCCTGAGGTGTATTGGGCGAGCGCAACGCTCTCGAGGTATGTCATCAGCTGGAGGTTCTCTTCGGTGACTGCTATTGCTCGGCCGAGGTAGTAGTAGTCGTGCCAGAGGCTGGACACTCGAAACCTGAGCTTCAGGCGGGCCTCCTCGAAGTGAGCGCCAGTAGCGTTGGCGACATTTAGGGCGATGTCGCCTCGCAGGCCGAGCTTTCCGAACAGGGGGATGGTTTGGGAGACTCCTAGCTTCTGGCGCTGGGGGCCAACGCGCGTCTCAACAGATTCGACGAAATAGGCGTACGAAATCTTCGGGTCTGGCAAGGAGTTCGCCTGCGGCACTTGCTCGAGAGCAGCTGTCCAGCGGTCAAAGGCGGCGTGGAGCCCCGGATTGTTCAGTTCAGCAGTTCGAAGGAGTTCTTCGAGAGATTCAAATGTCGAGGGCGCTGCCGGCGACGATGCTGCCGTGTCGTTGATTCGGTCCTGGGCCTCGTAGGTGGTCACCCAGTCGGAACGAGTTGGGCCAGCTTTCGTCGTGGCGCAGCCCGCTAGCCAGGCCGTTGTGAACATGACAACGATTAGGGTTCGAATGCGAGATACGCTTACCATCTGAAGTGCTCCAAACCGTGGATTAGGGTTCCACCGAAATGCCCCGTGAGCCCGACAAGTGCGGCCGTGCCCACAAGCGCCGCGAGGAACAGAGCGCGTCCTCTCGCAGTAGGGTGTCGCCAGGATCTCTCTGAGATGAACAAGGTGGCGAGCGCGCCGCCTGCGGTCGCGGTTCCCAGCCAGCGATGCCTTGTGAGAACGGTAGCGAGCTCGCCTGGATATCCTGCATTCGCCCCGGCTGCCCAACCGAGGGCAGCAGCGAGAGCTGCCATAGGAACTCCAAAGAGCACCAGCACTCGAGTCGCCTCAATGAAACGAGGTCCCTGCCAGAGAGTCCCCAGTCCGACCGCAACGAGGGCGGAGATGAGAAGCGCGATTGGGAAGTGGACGGCGAGCGGATGGAACTTGCCGGCGAACCGGACCAGACGTGACACAGTTCCTGCCGCTTTCTGCTGGTCCGTATCGTGGGAATGACCTTCATGGCCTGGTTCCTCAGAGACACTGGCGGCGGCAAGCTGAGGAATGTTCGCGACGTAGTCCCCCGGGCTCTCGAGGAACTTCACCCGGCATCTCTTGCAGCAGAAGAAGACTTGCTGGCCTTCGTACTCGACGAAAATGGCCGGGTCGACGGGCTCGTCAGTCGTTACCGGGCAGAGGGGGTTTGTAACCCCCTCCAGTGTCCGGCCGGTCGCAGTGGTGTCGTGCTTCGCGTTGTCATGGGCCAGCGCCAACGGGGCTAGGAGCACGAGAATTAGTGTGAGGAGGAGCGTGTCGCGAAGCATAGCCACCATCCTCTCTAGTGTTTGTGGCCCGAGTGGTCATGGTGGTCGTGGTCGCCTGATGGCGTTTCCTGCGCAGCGCCGTAGACCGTCGCGAGTGCCTTCGTGGGGTCCTCGTTGAACTTGCCGATACAACCGCCGCAGCAGAAGCGCACGAGCGTGCCGGCGTAGACGAAGTCAAACGGCTCGCCCATGCTCCCGAGCGCCTGCCCGGAGATAGGGCACGCCGCTGCGGGGTAGTCGGCAGCCTGAGCCGCGACGACCGCGTCATCGAGCTTCGCGATGTACTTGGCTGGGTCCGCTGCTACGTCCTTTTTGCACATGTTGCAGCAGAGTCGAACGAGCCGGTTCCCGAGGAGGTGATTGACGGGGTCGCCCATTTCTCTACCAAACGCTTCGCCGCTCACAACGCAGGTTTGAAGGGGATACGCGGGCAGCTGAGCAGCAATGATGGCCTCATCGAGCGCCTCAAGGTAGGCGGTTTGGTCTTTCTCAAGATCCTTCACACAGCTCTTGCAGCAGAGTCGGATTTCGCGACCGTCCACCTCTCTGGTAATCACCTCTCCGTGGTCTCCGAGCGTCTCGCCGGAAATGATGCACGTCGAAAGGGGATAGGTGCTCGGCTCGGAAGTGGGCGAGGCGAAAACCGTGGTCGTGGACAGCAGGGCAATGCCGGCGATTGTGTGTGCCCGCGACTGCCCAGGCCATATAGGCGCAAGCATCTCGCGAAGCGGTTGTTCATCGGCTGTGGAGAATCCACAGCGAGTGCACTTGAGTCGCTTGGGTCAAAGGGTGACGCGAGGAAACAGGTCGACAGGCCGAGGCAATCGAGTGCCAGGCCCCGACGCGCGTCTAAGAGCGGAGGCTCAGATTAGGAAGGAGGCGTTCAGAAGAAAGATGGGACAAGAGGGTGTTTTGGGTGGTGGCCCTCGTACATAGCCAAGCAAGGCACGGTCATGGACGGTAGCGCTGACAGAGCTGGGTGGCAGTACCACCATGGAAACTGCGAGCGGGGCTTTCTTGGTGTCGGTGTTCCCTGGAAGGGTCACGAAGGAGAGGTCTGTCGAGACGACGTCTTTCCCACAACAAGGCTCCGAAATCGAGACTTGCTCTTCGTCCGGACCCAGTAGAGGTTCCGCGCAGTGAGAGGGCTCCACTGGTCTTTCAGGGCAGCAGCCGTGCTCTTCTTCGGCTACGGGCTGCGGGGAAGGAGGAGAATCGCAGCAGAATTCGCCGGGAGGTAAATCGCAAACGCAAATGGCGAGCGCTGGCGCGACCTGCATGATGAGCAGGAAAGTGGCGCTTAGGAGCGCAACATTTCGCCGGGTTCGCTTTGGCATCAGAGTTCTCTCCACCCCGAATATACTGCTAAGAGCCAGAAATGTTCCACCTGTAGCGGATGTTCACATCCATCTTGGGTCGGTGATGCCTTCTTGAGACTATCGACCACCCCATCTCTCTACATAACCGGTTATTTGTCAAACAGTTACGTTCTTCGCGGCGAGGAATGTGTCGCGCGACTCTCCTGGGCGGGTTGTTTGGGTGCTGCAAGGCTCGTAGGCACACCCGCGTGGAAGAGGGTATGACGTGAACTGGGGAGCCGCCGCCTGGTCACTGGCCAGCCATGACCCGATCGTAGTTCTCCTGCACGTCGTCGATGCTCTCCGTTCCATACAGGTCGACGGTCGTCGCGGTCGACGAGTGGCCAAGGATCTTCGCGAGGCTCTCGATCGAGCCGCCCTGCGCCTTC
>JBDHAI010000382.1:0-2586 GCA_039588155.1 Gemmatimonadota bacterium
CCCCGTATTCGGCAACTTCATCGATCTGAGGGTCGAGGCCGAGCAACTGGATCGAGATCTGGAGGCCATTCGACGTGCCCTCACCGACGTGCCGGATTCAGGGCTGGCGGTGGCGGCCCTCGAGGTCGTTCCGTCCGTGCAACGCTCCACGGAGGTGAGCCAGGCGCTCGCAGAGCTGACGGACAGGCAGGCGCAGTTGCGCGCCCTTCGGTATACCTACACGAGGGAACATCCGGCCGTGCGGGAGCTCGAGGGCGAGGTGCGCGAGCTGGAGCAGGTTACGATCCCCGGGCTGGTGTTGGGGCTGATCGACGAGGTCTCGGCCCGCCAGGCCGAGCTGGATGGCCGCATCTCATCTGCCTCCCGCGAGCTCCAGGAGATCCCCCCCCGGGCGATCCATGAGGCCCGGCTCAGACGGGACGTGGCCGTTGCGGAGAACCTCTACACCACGCTCCAGCAACGCTATGAGCAGGCACGATTGGCCGAGGCCAGCAGCATCCCTGACGTGCGCATCCTCGATCGGGCCGTGGCGCCGGTTCGCCCCCTTACCACCCGAGGACCGCGCCTCATACTCATGGGGTTCGCGGCTGGTCTGGGTCTGGGTCTCGCCGGTGCCGTTCTGATGGATCGCATCGATCGCCGGGTGCGGTATGCGGACCAGATCACTTCGGAACTGGGCCTTCCATTGCTCGGTGCGGTCCCGCACATCAGGGATCAGCGCAGCGCGAGTCGGGGAGCGGACGACGCGGTCGTGGAGGCATTGCGCGGTGTCCGCCTCAACGTGGTCCATGCCTATGGGGCTGCGGGGCCGATTCTCCTCACCGTTACGAGCCCCGAGCCCGGAGATGGGAAGTCTTTCGTGGCCACCAACCTGGCGTTGGCGTTCGCGGCCGCGGGGCACCGCAGCCTCCTGATCGACGGCGACACTCGGCGGGGGCACCTGCATCGGGTTTTGAACTTCCCGCGCAAGCCCGGGCTGACCGACCTACTCTCTGGTGAGACTCCGCGCAACGTCGTGGTGCGGGAGACGGCCTACCGAAACCTGCACTTCATGGGGAGCGGCAGCCGCACTCGTGAGGCCCCGGAACTCCTAAGCTCCCCGGCGATGGCTCAGATCGTCACCGGTCTCCGGTCGAGCTTTGGTGTGATCGTGATCGACAGTCCGCCTCTGGGTGCCGGGGTCGATGCTTTCGCGCTAGGGGCCGTGACTGGGAATCTACTGCTCGTGCTGCGACTGGGGACCACCAACCGCGAGCTGGCCGAGGCCAAACTGGATATCCTCGACCGGCTCCCGGTCCGCGTTCTGGGGGCCGTTCTCAACGACGTGCGCGGCGGGGACATGTATCGCTACTACTCGTACGGCATCCCCGGCTACGAACAGTCCGATGAGAGCGAGATCAGAAAGAAGAGGAAACTGCTGGGTCGGCCAGCCTAGCGCAGGGTAGGATCAGTTCGCCGGCCCGCGATCGAAAGGCAGGATCCACTCGCCACTACCGGCGGCTATTGCTGTTCGCAACGCGACAGTCGCGTGCGGTAGCAGCTCCTCGGCATCCATCGGCGACTTCCAGACATTCGTTACCGCGTCGTACCCGGCCTTGATCTGAAACGGGATCTTGACCTCCGCCTGCTTGGACAGGATGACTTGCCGTAGGCGCTCCGCCAGCTTCGCGGCGCCTGTGGCATCTGTGTCTGGTGCCAGGACGGCGAACTCGCTCTCCCCGAGTCGGCCGATGGCGTCTGATGTGCGCCCAGCCTCCTTGAGGGCGTCCGCCAGGGTCTGAACGGCCGCCGCCAGCACGCCCCGATCCTCCTCGGTCTGGTAAGGTGCGAGCACAACACAGGCGAGGGGCTCCCGCTGCCGCTTGGCAAGGGCAGCCAACTCATCAGCGCGTCGCTCCATGCCTTGGGTGCTGTAGAGCCCGGTCACCCGGTCGACGAGCGACTCGCGCCTGACGCGGTCCGACTCCGCCTTCGCGCGAATGTAAGCGTTGAGCTTGAGAATCAACTCCTGGGCGTCGATGGGGAAGGTGATCACGTCCCAGGCACCAGCCTCCATGGCCGCCAGCCGCTGCTGTCTGGTGGGACGCCCGGGGCCGGTCACCAGGATCGGGATGCTCGCGCCGAAGTCAGACTCCTCCCGCAGGAAGTGGCACAGCCCCACCCCGCTGCCATCGGGAAGGTTGAGGTTGACGAACGTGAGGTCCGGCTGCTGTGCCTTTACCCGCTCGAGGCCGTGCTTCCCCGTGTAGGCGCGGACGACGGTGTAGCCCGCGGGCGAGAGAATGCTCTCGAGCGCTCGGGCGCTCCATTCCTGGTCATCCACGATGAGCACGCTGGCCGAGCGCGTCTTCGGTAGCGACGCCATGATTCTCCGGTCGTGTGAGTCGCGCGCGTGTCCGGACTATCCCTAGGTCGCCCGTGAACTTCGCTTCGTGCACGGTCGCGGGCAAGCGATCAGCAATAGCCGGGCGCGCCGTTCGGGGGCGCCTGCACCCTCCCGTAGGTGTCTAACCCATAAGCGCTTACCGAGTGCGCGCCGATCGCGCGTACCGCGTTCAGACCGATGCGATCGAACCACATCGGGCG
>JBDHAI010000383.1:0-2585 GCA_039588155.1 Gemmatimonadota bacterium
TTGCGGTCGACCAGAGGGAACCAGGTGCTCTGGATCTGCACCATGATCCGGTGCCCCTTCTGGAACGTATGCAGTACATCCTGTAACGGCAGCACCACGTGGGTGGGTTCGTTGCGCACGAACGGCTCTGGCTGCTCGTAGCTGTTGCGGAAACGCCCACGAATCACCTCGCTGCGCACCATCATCTGGTACTCGCCCATGCGCATGCCTCGCCGCAGATTTTCTTGGTCGGGAGCGTCCGGCGGCAGCACGTCGATGAGCTTCACGATCCAGTCGGACGCGGTACCGGACGTGGAGACCCAAAGATCGGCGACGACGGGCCCGGCGAGCGTGATGTCTTCTTGCAGAACGTCGGTCTGGTACGCCAGGACGTCCGGTCGTCGGGCCGCGAACCGCTGGTCATCGGTCATGTACTCCCGCGTCATGCCGATGGTGATGTCCTGTGTGTAGGGTACAGGCCGTTGCGGATCGCTGGTGTACTCGTCCCAGGCGTCCGCGGCGTCGGCGGCTGGGGCGAAGTCGAGGCCGTAATTCTCCAGAAGATGAAGCTCCGCGCTTTCGAGCCCGGCGGGCGGCCATTCACCGAAGGTCCTCCAGCGGTTGGCGCCGGTCTCGAACACATACGCTTCCGGTAGGTCGAGATCATCTCCCTCTCCCTTCAAGTAGTGCTTGAAGAAGGGTGCCTCGATGCGCTCGCGATAAAAGACAGCGGTCGCGGAACCGAAGCGGACGTCGCCCAGCCCTTCCCCGTCGTCTCGAGCCCAGCCGCCGTGCCGCCAGGGTCCCATCACCAGCATGTTGAAGACGTCCGGGTTCTTTTCCTCGATCGACCGATAGATGGAGAGCGGTCCGTAAAGATCTTCGGCATCGAACCAACCACCGACAGTCATGACAGCCGGGGCGACGTTTCTAAGGTGTGGCACGATGTTCCGGGACTGCCAGAACTCGTCGTAGTTCGGATGTTGAGTCGCCAGGGTCCAGAACGCGATGTTCCCCTTGAAGTAGCGCTCTTCCACGTTCTTCAAGGGCCCGAGCTCGAGGAACCATCTGTAACCGTCAGGCGTGCCGTGCTGGAAGCGTGGACCCCAACTCGTCGTCGGCTCGGGGCGCGGCAGGCCGAACACGGCGAAGAAATTGAAGCTGTGGGGTAGAAAGAAGGCACCATGATGATGGAAGTCATCGAACCACCAATCGGCGATGGGCGCCTGGGGTGACACCGCTGTGATGGCGGGGTGCGCATCGATCATGCTTGCCGCCGCGTAGAATCCCGGGTAGGAAATCCCCCACATTCCGACTCTTCCGTTGTTGTTGGCGACGTTAGCCAAGAGCCACTCGACGGTGTCGTAAGTGTCAGAGCTCTCGTCGATATCATTGACGGATTCTTTCACGTCGACGTGGGGAGTCATATTGACGAACTCGCCCTCCGACATGAAACGGCCGCGTACGTCCTGGAGGACGAAGATGTAACCTCCGCGTGTGAGCAGCGGGCTGGGGCCGAGCGTCTCGGGATACTGATCCTCGCCGTAGGGGCGCACGCTGTACGGAGTTCTGCGCATGAGAATCGGATACCGTTGCGACTGGTCGGTCGGCGAGTAGACCGCGGTGAACAGCGTAACACCGTCTCGCATCGGGATGCGATACTCGCGCTTCGTGTAGTTATCGCGGATGAACTGAGCGCCATCGGAGCGTTCCTGGCTGCCGGCACTCTCGCATCCACTCGCGAAGACGCAGAGTACAAGGGCTGACAGATTGACCAGGAAAGACCAACGCACGCGTTGATACTTTAGCATCATGGCTCTCCCACCTCGATTCACTCTGGCATCGCTTACGCCGGCGGGCCTCAATGCACGCGACCGTTGCAGGATATTGTCAGAATCTTTCGCTGCCGGGATACGATAGGCAACCCCGACGTGGTTGTCAGCCTCACTGATCGGTCAGGCGGATCGTCACGCTTGTGGATGCCCAAGAGCCCTCGGGATCGAGAGTGTAACGCGCATCTCCGATGTGTACCTCTGTGGCGTCCCCACGCCGCTGCGCCAAGAAATAAGGAAAGCGCGCCCAAGCTAGGAACTTGCGCGGACCCAATTCCGAGGCCGCAGCGGTCATCGCCGGGCCTGAAGGGTCCCGTTCATAGGGCAGTCTCTCGAGGTCGACGCTTGGACGCGGCAGCCAGCTGAACAGTCCTACCTGGTAACCGCTAGCATCCTCCACGACCACCCAACGCGTGAAAGGCGTCACGGCCGCCGGCGCCGCCATGACGCGTTGAACGCTGGACCCTTCGCGAAGTGCGGTCTGCTTGATGACCGCGCGTGCGGCCACGTTCGAGGCCGCCATCAGCGCGACATAGAGTGTAGCCACGGTCAGAGCCAACTTCGGCGCCTGCGTTGCTCGGCGACCGGCCCAACAGCCTGCAGCCAGGGCTACCCATACCCAGGGATCGATAATGAAGAGCGTGTCGCCGTAGAACCAGCGGTAGGAGAAGGGAGCGAGGAACCGCATGCCGTAGCTGTTCAGGAAGTCCAGCAACGGGTGCGAGGTCACCGCGATCACCGCGAGCAGTAAGATCTGCTTCGGGATCACCTCAG
>JBDHAI010000384.1:0-1774 GCA_039588155.1 Gemmatimonadota bacterium
TGTGGCGGCAGCCTTCGACTGCGCCGCAGGTCCCTCTCCACTAAAGCGAGTTTCTCTCGGCTTTGGGAATCCCGATGGACCTCATCGGCGCGCCGGAGATAGAGCTACTCGATACAATATGAGATTACACAACCTAACCGTATATACGATAACACTTTCAGTGGCCGGGTCTTTGGCCGCTTGCGAGACGGCCCAGCCGCCCGATTCGTCGCCCGGCGTGTCATCGTCGCTGGCCGCTCACCGTGCGGCAACCTTATCCGACATCCGATACGAACTCTCGCTCGCGATTCCCGAGTCTCTCGGCGAGCGAATTAGAGGACGCGAGGTGATCCGCTTCTTCTTGAGCGACGCCAGCAGTCCTCTCCTCATCGACTTTCACGAATCGCCGTCCAGCCTACTCTCGGTTCGTGCCGACGGTAGCGATGCGCGCTTCGAATATCGCAACGACCACATCATTCTCCCCAGTGAGATACTGCGAGTTGGCGAAAATGT
This sequence comes from Gemmatimonadota bacterium, assembly GCA_039588155.1. Lineage (GTDB taxonomy): Bacteria > Gemmatimonadota > Gemmatimonadetes > Palauibacterales > KS3-K002 > JBDHGH01. The sequence goes on from JBDHAI010000384.1 coordinate 493, forward strand.
CGTGGAGATCGAGTTCCTGGCTGGAGACAACGCTCTCAACCGCAACAAAGAGTTCCTCTACACGCTTTTCGTCCCCGATCGTGCCCGTTTCACGATACCCTGCTTTGATCAACCGAACCTCAAGGCACGCTTTACGCTCAAGCTTGAAGTCCCCGCTGGCTGGCAGGCCGTGGGCAACAGCCCCGTGACAAGTCGCGCGATTGACGGCGCGCGAGCGACTTACCGATTTGCGGAGACGAAGCCTCTCAGTACCTACTTGTTCTCGTTCGTAACAGGTGAGTTTCAGGTCGTGGAGGGCGAGCGCGACGGCCGCACGATGCGCATGTACCATCGCGAGACCGACACCGTCAGCGTCGAGCGAAACAGCGAGGCGATCTTCGATCTGCACGCGAGCTCGCTGAATTGGCTGGAAGACTACACGCATATTCCTTACCCCTTCGACAAATTCGATTTCGTTCTGATTCCTTCGCTGCAGTACCGCGGAATGGAACACCCCGGCGCCATCCTTTACCGGGCTTCGAGTCTATTCCTCGAAGAGGCGGCGACGCAGAGCGAGAAGTTGAGGCGGGCCAGCTTGATCGCGCACGAGACCGCCCACATGTGGTTCGGTGACCTCGTGACGATGGCTTGGTTCGACGATGTCTGGACGAAGGAAGTCTACGCCAACTTCATGGCGGCGAAGATCGTGAACCCATCCTTCCCAGACATCGACCACGAGCTTCGCTTCCTTCTGACCCACTATCCGCCGGCTTACGAGGTCGATCGCACCGAAGGTGCCAATCCGATTCGCCAGCAGCTGGACAATCTGAACGAGGCAGGCACGCTGTACGGGGCCATCATCTACCAGAAGGCGCCCATCGTCATGCAGCAGTTGGAGGGGTTGGTGGGTGCGGACAATTTTAGAGATGGGCTGCGAGAATATCTCGATACATTTCGTTACGCCAACGCCACCTGGCCCGAGCTGATCCAGATACTGGACGCGCGCTCCGCAGGCGACATCAACGCCTGGAGTCGCGTCTGGGTGGAAGAAGCGGGCCGTCCGAAAGTCGCCGCAACGATTGAGGTGGATGAGCTCGGCGCCCTGTCCTCTCTCGTGCTCACACAGTCTGACCCCGCCGGGCAAGGCCGAGAGTGGCACCAAGAGCTCAACGTGATGCTGGGCTACCCTCATAAGACAGAACTGCTGCCTGTCCGGTTGGAATCTCGGTCGCAGGAGGTCTCGGGCGCGAAGTATCTACCGGCCCCTGACTTCATACTGCCTAACGGCCGCGGATCGGCGTAC
>JBDHAI010000384.1:1817-8449 GCA_039588155.1 Gemmatimonadota bacterium
CTGGAGCACCTTGTGCAAAACGCGGCTTCCCTGGAGGTCCCGCTGGTCCGTGGGATCGTCTGGCTCACGTTGTGGGACGCGATGCTCGAGGGACGCGTCGCGCCCGACCGGCTCGTGGACCTCGCCGTCACTTCGCTGGCCTTCGAGACCAACGAGCTGTTGGTGCAGCGAATCTTGAACTACCTGGAAGAGGCTTACTGGCGATATCTGTCGAGTTCGCGGCGGGCCGACCGAGCCGCAGAGTTGGAATCTCTGCTCTGGGATCTGCTGGAAGGTGTTATCAAACCGAGCCTGAAAGCGTCCTACTTCGATGCTTATCGGTCGATCGCGCTCAGCGATAGCGCCGCTGCTCGCCTGGAGAGCATCTGGCGGCAGCAAACGGAGATCTCCGGTCTCCCTCTCTCAGAGCGAGACTACATGCGCCTGGCCCACGAGCTGGCCATCCGAGAGGTGAACGATTGGGAAGCCATTCTCGATGAGCAGCAAGACCGGATTGAGAATCCGGATAGGAGGGAGCGTTTCGCCTTCGTGAGACCTGCGCTCTCCAACGACCCTGCCGAACGAGATGCGTTCTTCGGGAAGCTCGAGAGACCGGAAGGCCGTGAGCACGAGCCTTGGGTCCTGGAAGCGGTTGGATTCCTGCACCACCCGCGACGGGCGGTCGATGCCGAGAAGTACATAAGCCCCAGCCTCGAGTTGCTCGAGGAGATCCAGGCGACGGGCGACATCTTCTTTCCAAAGGACTGGCTGGACGCAACGCTGGGAGGGCACAACAGCGAGAGCGCGGCGTCGATCGTACGCCGATTCCTTGACGACCACCCTAACTACCCTGCTCGCTTGCGAGGAAAGATCCTGCAATCGGCCGACGGCCTGTTCAGGTCGGCGCGAATTGTGGCCTCTCAGGGACTCTAGGCCAATCGTCGAGACTGGGGTCTCAGTAGATTCTCTATCGAGCCAGCACCTACAGGTCCGCTGAGCTCACACACCCCTCGCTGCGGAGGGTGTAAGAGATACTCAAGATTTTCCAACCGTCGGCGCCACGCGCGAGGGTGAAAGCATCGACCCCGCAATGGCTAAAGCGGCCCTCCACACGGAAATCGTAGGGTGCCCAGACAACGGCCAGCTCGCCGTCGAGATGCGTCTCGGGGTCCCAGATACGCTCGACCCAGCCGCCCCCTGAGGCCCCTACGGCGGCGATGAAATCCTCGGCCAGCGAAGCCAACGGCACGAGGTTGAGGGTGAGTACGGTCGCAGCCAGAAGGACGCGCTTCATCGTTTGCCTCCGGTAAACGCAGCCTCTTGGCGATTTGCAGCGAGTCAAGCTAATGGAAGGAGACGGACTTCGCCAACGGAAACGCTGACTGCTTGCACGGTATGGCGAGGCTGTGATCGAGTGCCTAGCTTGCAGCCTTCCGATTCGATCTCAATAGCGCTCAATACACAACCAGGTGACAAGGAAGGATGAAGATGCTTGATCGTGTTCGGTCAATGCTCGTAATAGGCACACTGGCGCTGCTGGTGTGCTCGGCACTTCCGGGGAGCGCCGCAGCCCAGGCGGTCGCTCAGTCGCAGCTCACAACCGACGACGTCGACCCAACCTTCAGCCTCGGCTACGAACACCTGGCGGGTGATCTCCGCTGGTTGGGATTGGCCCCCCGACAGATCACATGGTCACCTGATGGGAAATGGATCTACTTCCGCTGGCGCGAGGATCCGCAGGCGGGCCCGAGTACGCCAGCGACCGACGGGTGGCCGCCTGGACAACCGGGGGCACCCTGTACCTCTGGACGCAGGGCGACGGCGTGCGCGCCGTTTACACCTCAGCCTCCAGTCTGAGCAACTTCTCTTTGTCTCCGGATGGCTCGCGGGCCTTCTTCGCGACACAGGGCGGCAGAGGGTCCAGCGAGCAGATCACCCAGCAGAGCTCCGATCTCTGGATCTATGAGGTGGGATCGAGTACGGCACGGCAGATTGCTGCCGCGAGGGAGAAGACGAAAGAGCCGAGCGACCAGGACGCCTGGCTGCAAGACCAGCAACTCGAGCTGATCGAGATCGTCGCCAAGCGGAAACGTGATAGTGAGGTGAGCGATTCGGTAAGGCGGGCGACGCGTGCCAATCTCCCGCAGACCGTTCCGGTCGAGAAAGACGCGCTCGCGTACAACCTGCAACTCTCCCCGGACGGACGCTTCCTCACCTTTCAGTGGATCAAGGATCAGCGACGGGAGCACCGAACCAGCTACATGGAGTTCGTAAACGAAGAGGGTCAGGCTGTCGAGAGGCCGGCGCGTCCCAAGGTCGGCGAGGCGATGCCAACTTACAAGATGGGGATTGTCCGGCTCGACCCGACAGTGGAGCCCGATAGCGTGCAGGTGATCTGGGTAGACCCGGGAACTGAGAAGGACGCGGTCGTTCACGGTCCGTACTGGAATCCTCAGGGGACGCACGCAGTGGTCCAGATCCTCTCCATGGACCACAAGGACCGCTGGCTCAGCCTGCTCGATCTCGAGTCCGGCGCGACCAGCGTCATCGACCATCAGCAGGAAGAGGCGTGGATCGGTGGCCCTCTCGTAGGGGGGCGTTGGTCGCCCGGATATCTGCAATGGCTGCCCGACGGGCAGTCCTTCGGTTTTGTATCAACTGCGACAGGTTGGGCGATGCTCTACCTGGCAGACGTTGCTGGCGGCGTTCAACAGTTCCCAACGGGAAGACCTGGTACTTGGAGACCAGCAAAGAACATCCGGGAGAGGAGCATCTTTATCACTTGCCCGCCCGTGGTGGTGAACTCGAGCGAATTACGACGGGCGAGGGGATGCATCGGGCATTCCACTCGCCCGATGGACGTCGCATCGCCGTCGTGTTCGAAACACGCTCGCAGCTGCCCGACCTCTATGTCATGCAGAACAAGCCTGGCGCTGAAAAACGGCAGGTGACTCGATCGGGCACGGACGATTTCTTCCGCTACGATTGGGCCGACAGCGAAATCATCATCGTACCGAACGAGGACGGCCTGGAGTCCTGGGCCGAGGTGTATGAGCCACCCGACCAGCATAACGGTGCGGCGGTCATCTACGTACACGGCTGCGGCGAGTGCGCTCAGGGTGTCACTAAAGGCTGGCGCCGCGTTCGCACGAGGCTCTACGCTAACTACATGCGCCGTCGCGGGTACGTGTCAGCCAATTTCGACTACCGGGGCAGTTCAGGATACGGTCACGCGAACCGCACTTACGCCTACCGCCAGATGGGAATTACGGACGTCGACAGCAGTCTGCCGTTCCTGGAGATCCTCAGCCGGCGTTATGGCGTCGATCCAGATCGTATCGGGGTCTATGGCGGATCGTACGGCGGCTTCTTCACGCTGATGGCGCTGTTCCGGCACCCGGGGAAGTACGCGGCCGGCGTCTCGCTCTACCCGGTCACCGACTGGGCTCACTACAATTCCGGGTACACCAGCCGGATTCTCAACGGCTCACAGCTCGATGACGAGGAGGCCTACAGGGTCTCCAGTCCCATCTACTATGCGGAGGGACTGGCGGACGCGCTCATGATCCAGCACGGTCTTGTGGACGGCAACGTGCAGATCCAGGACTCTTTCCGCCTGGCCCAGGTGCTGATCGAGCTGGAGAAGGACTTCGACCTCGTCGTCTATCCTATGGAAGATCACGGTTGGGACGAGGTGCCGACGCGAATCGACAGCTACAAGCGGATGACACGTTGGTTTGACCGCTACTTGCTGGGCGCGGGTGTCGCAACGTCGGCCCCTACCCCCACGGGGGGCCGCTGAGCAATCTGAGCGCGCTGGCTAGTCGGATGCGTCGGCCAGCTCCATCGTTGTGCTCACTCCGACGTCCAACGCCTTGTGAACCGGGCAGCGGTGAGCGATCTCGAGCAGACGCTCGCGCTGCCCGGCGTCCAAGGGTCCAACCAGCTCCAGTAACTGGCTGACCTCGTCCAGCCGGGGGATGTCGCTCGCGGAGCTGGGAGCCTCGGAGGGCTTGAGCTTCCGGTGGCGAAGTCGGACCCCAATCTCCTCCAGCGGCCACTCTTTCCGGTCGGCATACATCCTCAGCGTAATCGTGGTGCACGCCCCTAGGGCCGCCATCAGCAGCCCCCATGGTGTTGGACCCGTGTCTGTTCCACCGACGCTTTCGGGTTCGTCCGCCACAAGAGCATGACCGCCCGCGAAAATTTCCGTGTGATAGCGGGCGCGACCGGTTCGCACGATCACCTGGTCGCGCGGTTTCTCGTCACCTCGGTCCACCTTCTCGATTACGCCGATGTGGCGGGCGACCCAGGCGGCGATCACCGCACCGACATACTCGGAATCTGCGGGTCGCGAGAGCAGGTGGTCCGCTCCGGGGAGAGAGACATAGTTTTTCGGGTCCTCGGCAGTATCGAAGATCTTCAAGGCGTTCTCTGACGACACGATCGCGTCGTCAGGGGACTGAAACACCAGCAGCGCTCTTTTCAGTCCGCCGATGATCTCGTTCATGTTCTGAACGTTGAGATCGTCGAGGAACTGCTTCTTGATCGTGAAGGCCCGGCCCGCCAGCAGCACCTCCGCCTCACCGCAGTTCTCGATCTGGTCTACCGAGCTTGTGAGATGACGCCTGACGTGCTGGGGCTCCGAAGGTGCGTTGATCGTCACGACCGCTTCGCAGGACGGTACTCGATGTGCCGCCTGTAAAACCGCGGCTCCACCCAGCGAGTGGCCGATGAGAATCGCGGGGGCCTGATACTCTCGGCCCAAGAACTCTGCGGCCGCCACCAAGTCCTCGACATTGGACGAGAACGTGGTGTCTGAGAAATCACCCTCGCTTTCGCCTAGGCCCGTGAAGTCGAATCGCAGGACTCCGATGTGCGCCTGGGCCAGTGCGCGACTGATGTTGACTGGAGCCTTGTAGTTCTTCGAGCAGGTGAAGCAGTGGGCGAATATCGCGAAGGCGAGGGGGCGCTCGTCTACCGGCAGCTCCACTCGCGCCGAGAGCTTGGCACCGCTGGCACCATCGAATGTCAATCGTTGTGTCTGCATGTTGTGTCCTGGGTCCGGGGCTCCTCGCCCGTCGAAACGCGGAATTGGGTTTTCTCGTAGTCCCCGTAGAGTTTAACAGGTTGCCCCACTCGATCAACGTCGTTGCTTGACAGAGCTCTGCTCCCCGGGCCTCTTGTCTTCGTGGTCGTTGGCATGAAACTCTGTGCTCGGCGGACTCTATCTACTAGGAGGGAATCGTCCTGTTGTCAGCCGCGCTGCTGCTCGTTCCCGGGTCCGCTCAGCCCCAGGAGTCGAACGACTCGGAGGCGATCAAGGCCACTGCGCTCGACTATATAGAAGGCTGGTACACTGGGGACGCCGAACGCATGGAACGAGCGCTTCACCCCGAGCTGGCGAAGCGGATGGTGTTCAGCGAACCCGGCGACGGTTCCAGCAAGCTGAACCGGATGGACGCTGATCAGTTGGTGGGCGCTACTCGGGCCGGTCACGGCAAGCAGACCCCAGAGGCCGAGCGCCGAATGGATGTGTCGATCCTTGATATCTACGAGAATGTCGCCAGCGTGAAGGTCGTTGCCAAAGACTGGGTCGACTACCTGCACGTGGTGAAGTTCAACGACCGCTGGGTCATCATCAATGTGCTCTGGGAGTTGACTCCCGAGGCCAAGGCCCAGATGAGTCGCAACTAACGCGACCTGAAACCCAAATGAGGAGAATTCTGTATGGCACTCACCCCGTCCAGCATGCTGGAGGTCGGTACTCCGGCGCCTCATTTTGTCCTCACAAATACCGTGGATGGCCGGCCGGTGTCGGTAGAGAGCTTCGACGACCGGCCCGCGCTCCTCGTCATGTTCATCTGCAACCACTGCCCCTACGTGCAGCACGTGATGGGGGAGCTCGGGCGTCTCGCCGCGGACTACATGCCGCGCGGGCTTGCCGTGGCCGCCATTAACTCGAACAGCCTCGAGACCCATCCGCAGGATGGCCCTCAACACATGAAAAAGCTCGCGGTGAACCAGGGCTGGGAGTTCCCCTTCCTTTTCGATGCGACTCAAGAGGTGGCAAAGGTCTACAGAGCGGCCTGCACCCCCGACTTCTTTCTGTTCGATGCCGATCGCAAGCTGGCGTATCGCGGACAGCTCGACGATAGCCGCCCCGGCAACTCGATACCCGTGACGGGACGCGACCTGCGTACCGCCATCGACGCCGTTCTGGCCGGCACGCCGGTAAATGAAGAACAAAAGCCCAGCCTGGGCTGCAACATCAAGTGGAGGCCGGGCAACGAGCCCGACTACAGGTGAGGAGAGATGTCGGACGCCGAGCTCACCGCCACGCGCGTAGAATTCCCGGTCGAAGAGACGCTTCTGCACGTTTCCGGCCTGCTACTCGAGCCTCCACGCCCGAGGTTCATCTACGTCCTGGCGCACGGAGCGGGTGCCGGCATGCGCCACCCTTTTCTCGAAGCGATCTCGGATGAGCTCGCCTGCGACTCTGTGGCGACTTTCCGTTATCAATTCCCCTACATGGAGGCGAGTCGTCGACGCCCCGACCCGCCTCATCTCCTGGAGGCGACGGTCAGGTCGGCGGTCAAAACGGTCGAGGACCGCGTTGAGGATCTGCCGATAGTGGCAGGTGGCAAGTCGAT
>JBDHAI010000385.1:0-2552 GCA_039588155.1 Gemmatimonadota bacterium
GATAACCTCGGTCGTCTGGACGTTCATGCTCTTCATGGTGGCCTCGGCGCTGGTGATGAACCTGCGCTATAAGCCGCTCGATGAGAGCGACGCGCTCTACCTGGATACCTGGACGGGGAAGATCGAAGCGTCGGTATCCACGGTCCCGGCCCCTCGGGTCGCCATGCTCGAAGCGCCCAAGCTGGAGGCGTCGGTGAACGGCTTGGAGATCATCTTGCTCGAGAAGCTCAACGAGCGGAAAGCACGGCTCGAGAAGATCGAGACCGAGTGCGGTGGGGTCCGCTTCGCGTTCCCGGCACCGGTGACCCGGCCCAGACGCTAAGCTCGACGCCTGGGACAAAACGCTTCGAACTGAGGTTGCTGACGGCTACGGTCGCAGCGGGGGCTTCGGGCGCAACCTCTGCGTCCGACTCATCGGGTTGAGTCGCTCAGCTTTCGACAGAGTCCCATCACCGATTCGAAGCGTCTGTCGGTCGCGCGAATGGCGATCCGCGTTTCCACGATCAGTAAGATCGACCCGCACAAGAGCAGCGCGCAGCCGAGGAACGCCGCTACAAGCGCCACCGGCAAGGCTCCAGCGACGTCGAGGCTGGCGAGTCCCACGCAAACGACGACCGTCACGAAGAGCCCCACCGAGCCATACAGGCATAGAAGCGCACGCTGGGCGGCGCGCGCCCGTTTGGCGTGAGCCAGCAACAACTCGTTGAGCACTCCGAGGTCGGCCGTCTCGGGGGCGACGTCCTGCCCGGCGATCGTGAGCTCGGTCTCCCGCACGCGCTGCAGGATCGCTTGCAGTCGATGGTTCGTGCTGAGAATCATCATGGCGTCGGCCAGCAACAGCACCGCCGGTGTGGCCATCGCGGCGAGCACGGGGAGTCCCTCGTTCACTTGTCAGCTCCGGTTGAGGTCACGCATCCGCAGCCATGATGTCACTACAGTATCGGCTGGAACAGGTAACAAAAGTTCTCCGTTAAGCGGCGCGGAAGGGAGCGCATTTCATGCTCCTCGGGCTGCACCTCTGCGCTATGAGCGATCTCGCTCTCGACCTGCCGCGATACGCTTTGCACGAACTCGTCGTCGGCCACTTCGAGGTTGGTCTCGAAGTTGAGATGCAGGCTCCGGTAATCCAGGTTAGCCGAGCCGATCATCGCGTAAATACCGTCGACGATGACCGCTTTCGCGTGCATGAACGGAGGTCGTCGCTCGAAGATGCGGGCTCCGGACTTCAAAAGCGGCGAGTAAAGGGCTCGTGCCGCAAAACCTGTGTACCAGTGGTTGCTCTGCTGGGGAACCACCAGCTTGACGTCAACGCCGCGGAGCGCCGCATAGCGCAATGCCTGGACTATGGGCTCGTCCGGGACGAAATAGGGCGTTACGATCGCGATCGACCGTTCGGCCGCCGCGATGATCCCGAAAAACGCGTCGGCCAAGCCGTGTCCACTGATGTCTGGCCCGCCGGGTACGACTTGGGCCATGGCTTCTCCTACGGCCTCGAGCGCGGGGAAATAGGTGGAAGCCAGCAGCTCGTCGGGCGGGTGCCCTGAAGCGAAATGCCAGTCCTCGATGAACTGGAACTGTAGATCGGACACGGCCGGACCTTCGAGCTTGACATGGTAATCGCGAATCGGGTGTCCACGGGCGTAGGCGGAGACATTCTCGTCGTGGATGTTGATGCCTCCCACGAAGCCGATCTTGCCGTCGATCACGGCTATCTTGCGGTGATTGCGAAGATTGATCTGAAAACGGCCCTTGAGAGGATTGGCCTGGGTTATCGAGCAGACCTCCACGCCGGCAGCAGTCGCGTCTTTGAAGAACCCGGTCAGGAAGGCGTGCGTCGAGCCGAAACGGTCATAAAGCAGTCGACATTCGACGCCAGTCCGCGCGCTCTCTTTGAGTACCTCGAGCATTTCGCGCCCGATGTTGTCGCGGCCGAAGATAAACGTCTGCAGGTGGACCGAAGAACGGGCTCCCGCGATCGACTCTTGCAGTTCCGGAAAGAACTCGTCTCCGTCTACCAAAAGCGCGGCACGGTTTCCTCTGAACACCCGGTTGGGCTGAACCGCCGGGTCGGTGACACGAAAGATGTGCTGCGCCGGGTATTTGGAAGTCTCAGACGTCGAGCTTCGCACGTAATCGACGGCTAATTGCTCTAAATTCGGATCGAGTGTGGCCCGCTGCGCCACCATAAGCCGCGCCGCCTCACGCTCCGAGCCGCCCCGACGCACTCGGTCGATCCCAAAGCTCAGGTAAGCCAGCGCTCCAGCGTACGGGAAGGCCCAGACGACGGCCAACCAGAGAACCGCCGACACCGGCCGGTGCTTGGTGAGCAATACGTCGAGCGTCAGCGCGACGCCCAAGGCCACGTACCCGAGACCCAGTAGCGTGAAATCGAACATGTCTGGCGTCTAACGTACGGCCTCGGTCGCGACTCCGCGATCCTGCGGTCCGCCTCGTGAGCAGACGCTTCAAGCGGGGTTGCGCCTGCAAGGTCAGGAGGTGCAGGTTAGGGCCGCCGTCGAGGCGGCTACGGGCCCCGGGCCTTTGCACGGGGC
>JBDHAI010000386.1:0-2533 GCA_039588155.1 Gemmatimonadota bacterium
AGACCGAATCCCCGAGCCCCGCCAGCGCCGCCAACAAGAAGATCCAGGGCGGTACGAGCGTCACGACTAGCCCCACATACTCCTCGAGCTGGAGGGCCGGAGCGCCCACGCTCAGCAACGAATCGCCGGCCTGCTTACCCCCGGACTCATCCGCCGACGGCCTGACTCGTGAACGCCAGTCCGTCACCCCGACCCAGGCAATCAGGCCCGCCATCCAGATCGCGCCGGCGTAGATGGCGTAGGTCGCGCCCGAGATGTCCCACTCACGGCCGCCGATCAGGAACGATGCCCATCCCAGCGTGACCGTGAGCAGCGACACGTAGGGCCAGCCGCGACGACGGGAGGCTATGAGGGCGGCCCCGACCAAGGCTACGAGGTAGAGTCCGTGAAGGTGCGGGTCGCCACTGTTGGCCAGCGGCAAGAGAGTGCCGCCCGCCACTGCCAGGCTGGCCAGGTTCGGCCACCCGCTCCGGTACGCCACCCAGAGACCGGCAGCGCTCAGCGTACCGAGATAGCCCAGCCCGAACAGGTTCGATGCGCCCTCGACCGATAGCAGCAGCGGTGCCAGGTAGCCGCCCAACGCGGCCAGCGCGACGAACGACTCGGATTCGCGCAGCAGACCCAGAGCCGCGGCCGACCCGACCACGACGACCATCAATCCGAAGCCCTGGGGAGTGGAAACCAAGGAGTAGAGCACGGTCGCCGCCCAGATACTCAGGTAGATGGCGGCGAAGCCGCCGGCCGCGAGCCAGAGGCCGTAGGTCCGGTAGCCCAGCGCGCGGATCCGCTCGCCGGCCGCAACGGCGACTACGCCCACACCCGCCCCCAGTAGCACCCGCACCGCCGGCCCGATCCAGTTGCGCTCGATCGCTTCCTTGACGAAGAACCCAACGGCGAGCACGAGCGCGGCTACGCCCAGCAACAAGAGGCCCCGGCCGCCCAGCCAGAACTCGAGGTCGACGCCGGTTCTCCGACGGTCCTCGGCGGCTTCGGCGGTCACGCCGCTCGGGGTCGCGTCTGCCTCGGCCTGCGGAGTTCGAGCGGGCTTCTCAAAGGGCTGAGCTGCCGGTGGTACTACGTGAGCGGTAGGAACTTCTACCGCGTCCTGACCTTCGTAACTCAGCAGCCGCTCGTGGAACCGCCGCAGCTCGCGTTGGATCTCTTTCGTCTGTCGCTCGAGGGAGGCCAGCTGCTGCAGCAGACGTGTTCGCTCGTCTTGAGTCATAGTGCACTCGTTGGGCTGATTGGGGTTTTGCTACAAGATGTGAGTTGGCGGGGGGCAGAGCAACGAGAAGGTCATCGGGTTCCGCTTCGCCGGGCCGGCGCCTGGAGGCGTGGGTGGTGGCGCACCTGGCTCGGACCTACCGGGTGGCCGCTTCTAGTACCAACCAGACGGGCCCATCAGGCATTCGCTCGCGGCGCAGTAGACGGCGGCAACCAGGATGGCTACGTCGATAGTCGCGCCGACGATCGTGCCCGCTGTTCGTGCGGTGCCGGAATTCCACTCGATGAACAGGACCTCATCCATCGGTAACAGTCTCTTCCCACCTGCAAGCCCGATAGCGGGCTGCACCTGCATGGCGACCGCCGAGTGGAAGGGGAACGCGCCTTCTGAGAGCAGCAGCGCGAGCGTCTCTCCCCCGATAGCGGCGTTACCCCGGACCCGTAACATGTCGATGTCCCCCGGCCTCACGCTCTCGGGGCCCGGCTCGCCCAGCTTCCGGACCAATACCTTATAGAGATCAAAACCGAGGAACTCCGCATCCAGCTCGCCGCCCCAGGTCATGCAGAGTGTGACAGTATCACCGAGCTCGGGCAGCGGGACGTTCACCAGATGCTGCTCGCGGGTCCACGCGTAGCGCGCCGCGTACTCTTCGGCCGGCAGCGGCTCGAGCCCGAGGTACTTGCCTTCCACCACGCCGCCGTCCCTTAGCCTCAGCTTTAATGTCTTACCCGGCTCGATCGTGTCGGGCGCGAAGCTCTCCGGCGCGAGCCTCTGCCTGCTTCCAGAGTCGATCGCCGAACCAATGCCGTAGCCGATGGCCGTGCAGGCAGACTGAGAGACGATGAGGCCGGGCAGGGCCACTGAGGTTAGTAAGGAACGCAAGCTGGGCATGTGTACCTCCGTGTAATGGGCGCGCCATGCTTTCCAGCTGCGTCCAAACTCGACCGAACCGGTCAAGCAGCAGTCAAGCGGCGCCATCCATCACGCCCTTGCACAGGGGTACCTATCGGGGATCGAGCGGACCTGCGTTGGAAGGTATCATACCAAGGACTATCGCTATTCACTCAGTTTGCCTCTGGGAAGATTCTCCTGCATAGTGTGACGCGGAACGTTTCTGTGCCCGGCGGAGGACGCACGCTGAACCTCGCCACTTACAACCTCCTGGTCGGCTGGGTAGCCATGCTCGCCGGCGTTCTGTCCGGAGCTGCCATCGGCCTCTTTTTCCACCAAGAGGAATGGTTGGGCGGGTACGGCGCGTACCGACGCCGCATGACACGCCTTGGGCACATCTCTCTTTTCGGACTCGGT
>JBDHAI010000387.1:0-2514 GCA_039588155.1 Gemmatimonadota bacterium
CGTTCAAGTCGCTGCCGCGCAGGAAGCGGCCGTTGTCCGTGCGCACTAGCAGCGGAAGGTCCGTCTGCTCCTGCACGAACTGCTCATCGTACAGCCCCGCGTCGATGATCACCTTGCACATCGCGAGCGCCAGCGCCGCGTCGGTACCGATGCGGACCGGCACGTGGTAGTCGGCGTGGACGGCCGAGGGGCTGAAGTCGGGCGCGATGGTGACGACCTCGCCACCGTTGTAGCGGGACTCGGCCAGGTAGTGGTACCAGTGGATGTTGGTGTAGACCGGGTTGGCGTGCCAGATCAGCGTGAGCTCGGCCAGGAACCAGTCGTCCATGGAGGCGGTCGGGTTGAAGAGGCCCCAGGTCATGTGATAGCCGGGGCTGAAGTCCTGGAACTCCGCGTTCCCGTCCGTTACGGGGAGCATGAGCATGTTGTTGAAGAGTCGCGCGGGCCCCGCGCCCACCTCGGGCGTGAGCAGGCTGATCAGCGACTCCGGGCCCTGATCCTCGATCGCGTCGAGCATCGCGTCGGCGATGTCGCTGAGCGCTTCGTCCCAGGAGACCTCCTCGAACTTGCCCTCACCGCGCTCGCCCACGCGCTTGAGCGGATGGGTCACGCGATCGGGCGAGTAGTGGCAGTGGCTCCAGCAGGCCCCCTTCTGGCAGCCCATCGGATTCATGTCGGGGATGCCGGACTCGATCGGCGGAAAGGTTCCCGCCTGCTCCTCACGGGCGATCCTGCCGTCCTTGACGAAGACCCGGAAAGGGCACCCGCCCGGGTAGCAGTCCACCGAGTGGCTTCCCCAGTGGACCGAGTCCCAGGTCCATTTCTCCCGATACGCCTCAGCCCAGTCACCGCGCGTCTCTGACACGTCTCGCCTCCTCCCCGGGATCCGAAGATCCACAACCGGGGCGCCGGGACCGGAAAACCTCATCACAGCAGGGGGTTGCGGGTGAATTGAAATCCGCGATGGAATTCGGAATGCCGCCGCCAGGGTCCTGCCGCCGATCCCTTTCGGACACCTATGTTGCATTTACCGGCGCGTGCATATGACCTAGGTCATGTCCGGCCGGGCCCGGCTGGCCTCGCTCTCGGAGCGCTCCGCGGCCCGACGCTCCGCGATCGCCGTCTCGCTCGCGAAGGCCCCCAGACGGGCGCTCACCCGTCGTGGATCCCCTGCTGGATCTCGCGCACGGTGCGCAGGATCGCCCCGATGTTCGCGGCGGGCATCGTGTGCTGTAACATGTGGGTGTAGCCGAGGATGTGGCGACCGTTCCTCCCGCCGACCCGGTAGGCGCCGAGGATGTCCTCCCTCAGCTCCTCGGGCGTCATCGTCTCTCCTCGCTGGATGTCGATCCCAGTGCTGAAGGTCAGCCGGTCTCCGTATGCGGCGTAGGCCCGCTGGAAGTCGTTTCCCGCCTTCGGCTGCAGGCTCTGGAGGATGTCGAGTTCGGCCTCGACGTAGTGCTCGAGGAAGCACATCTGATATCCGCAGGAATGGAGCATCGCCAGGGCTCCCGCGTCGTGAACCGCCTCGATGTGCTTCTGGAGCAGCGGGTAGGTGAATTCCTTCCACATCTTCACCGAGGTGAGGGGGGAACCGCTGGTTCCGTAGTCGTCGTAGATGAAGATGACGTCGGCGCCGGCCTCCACCATCCGGCGCGACATGCCAATCATGTGGTCGTTGAAGCGAGCCTGGAACTGCTTCACCTCGTCCGGGTAGTCATAAAGTGCCAGCATGAACTGGGACATCTCCCAGATCTGCGTGGAGGGGAGATCCTGTGCCCCGAAGCTCTCGCCGTAGAGGCAGGCACCGGGGTGCTCGGCCCGGAACTTGCGGATGGCGTCGTAGGGTCCCGAGTTCGAGATGTCGGGAAGGGGCAGCTCGACCAGGTCTTCGATGCGCTTGACGGCGGGCTCGATCACCTCGAGGTAGGGCCCGGCCATGCCTCGAACGGATCCGAAGAAGTCCCGAATGCGGAGGGGCTCACCGTCGCGAGAGATTTTTGCCCCGAGATCCGCGATCGGGAGGCCGAGGGAGGCTAGGTCCGAGCCGAGGTCGAGCGCGTACTCCCGGTTGACGTACCAGGAGTAGAGAATCGGCACGAAGGCGCGCACGTCCTCGGGCAACCCGCCCTTCTTCTCGGAGAAGTTCTCCCACGCCTCCCGGCAGGCAGCGCTCTTCCGTGCGTCGCTCGCCGGCTGGAACTCCGCTATCAGCCGGCAGGCGGCGTGGGGGTTCAGCCAGGTCATCAGAGGCACGCGGTCGACCGGAAGCCCCCGAATCGTCGCCTGGACGCGCTCCCGGGAGGTCATCGAATCGCTTGCGCGAGCGAGCATGGCCGTGCTTTCCGAAGGCGCGCCGCGCGACGAGCTTCGCCGGCGCCGATGTGAGGCTAGTCGATCCGAACGCGGCCCCGTACAGGCCTTGCGACTTCCGGCCTGCCGGCGCTGCTGGCGCCTGCTCCCAGCGGGGCTGCGGATGGCGAGCGAGCGCGCGGGCGATCCGCCAGGCGTGCT
>JBDHAI010000388.1:0-2511 GCA_039588155.1 Gemmatimonadota bacterium
TGGCCACGTCGAGGTGGACCGGGCCGACGGAGATGGTGATGGCAAGGTCAGGAGCCTCAAGGCGAAGAATATCGTCATCGCCACGGGCTCCGATACGATGCTGCTTCCCGGGATGACGATCGACGAGACGTCGATCGTGACATCGACCGGCGCGCTGTCGCTGCTGCAGGTGCCGACACACCTCATCGTCATCGGCGCCGGAGTGATCGGATTGGAGCTCGGGTCCGTGTGGTCGCGGCTGGGTGCGAAGGTCACGGTGCTCGAGTTCTTCGACCACATCCTCCCGGGCATGGATCGGGAGATCACGACACAGACACAGAGGGTCCTGACCAAGCAGGGTCTGGAGTTCAAGCTGTCCTCCAAGGTGACGGGTGCCAAGAAGACGAAGTCAGGCGTCACCGTCGACTTCGAGCCGGCGGACGGTAGCGGTCAGCCGTCGAAGCTCGAGGGCGACGTGGTTCTGGTCGCCATCGGCCGCAAGCCGTACACGGAGGGCTTGGGGTTGGACGAACTGGGTGTGAAGAGGGACGAGCGCGGCTTTATCCAGGTGGACGAGCGATTCCAGACCGCCGTCTCCGGCATTTATGCCATCGGTGATTGCGTGCCCGGCCCCATGCTGGCCCACAAAGCCGAGGAAGACGGAATTGTCTGCGTCGAGATGCTGGCCGGTCAGAGCGGACACGTCGATTACAATCGGGTACCCTACGTGGTGTACACCTGGCCGGAGGTCGCCGGAGTCGGGCGGACGGAAGAGGAGTTGAAAGCGGCGGGGTTAGACTATCGAGTCGGGGTGTTTCCCTTCCAAGCCAACAGCCGTAGCCGAGCCACGGGCGACACCGACGGACTGGTGAAGATCTTGGCGGACGCGCGCAGCGACCAGGTCCTGGGCGTTCACATTCTGGGTCCAATGGCCGGAGATCTGATCATGGAGGCGGTCGTCGCGATGGAGTTCGGTGCCACGTCCGAGGACATTGCCCGCACGGTGCATCATCACCCCGGCATGGGTGAGGCGGTGAAGGAGGCGGCGCTCGCGACGGACGGGCGAGCCATTCACATCTGAGTGAAGGGTGAGGAACGAAGAGTGAGAAGTGATAAGCAAGGGGCGAAAGAGCGACGTTTGGACGCTCACTTCTCACCTTTGACTCTTCACTGCTGACTCTTCACTCTGCAGAAAGGTGCACGATGGCAGACCCTCGGCAAGCCAACCCACCACCGCTACAGCCCATCCGCCGCCTCACCGCTCCACTCGAGCGCTTCATGCACGTCGAGGCGGCCAGCGGCATCGTTCTGCTCACTGCCACGGTCGTCGCACTGCTGCTCGCCAATTCGGCCTGGTCCGAGAGCTTTCTCGGCTTTTGGAAGACGGAGCTGGGGTTTAGCATCGGCAGCTTCGACATGCATCACTCGTTGAAGCATTGGATCAATGATGGGCTGATGGCCATCTTCTTCTTCGTTATCGGCCTCGAAGTCAAGCGAGAGCTCGTGATCGGCGAGCTCCGCGATCCCCGGCGCGCGGCGCTGCCGATCTTCGCGGCGATCGGAGGTATGGTGGCCCCGGCCGCCATCTACCTGGCTCTGCAGTCCGAGGGGGCGGCGGCACGGGGCTGGGGGATCCCGATGGCCACGGACATCGCCTTCGTCGTCGGCTGCATGGCGATCCTCGGTTCGCGGGTGCCGATAGGGCTGCGCGTCATGCTGCTGTCGCTGGCCATCGCCGATGACATCGGGGCGATTCTTGTCATCGCGATCGGCTACACCGAGGCGCTCGACGCTAACGCGTTGATCTTGGGCTTCCTGGGTCTCGGCCTCGTCATCCTGCTGGGACGAATGGGCGTCAGGAGCTTCCTCGTCTATACCGTGGTCGGCACGCTGGTCTGGCTCGCTTTCCACGAGTCGGGCGTGCATGCGACGATCGCCGGTGTAGTACTCGGACTGCTCACACCGACGAGCGCGTACCTCAGCCATGGGTTCTTTAGTGAAGCACTGGACAAGGTCTCCGAGATCTTTCACGGAGGGAAGTGGGACGAAGAGTCGCAGCGGGCGATCAAAGTGGCGAGATTCCGTCAGCTGGCTCGTGAGACCGTTTCGCCGGTCGAGTATCTGGAAGGCGTGCTTCATCCGTGGACCAGCTTCTTCATCATGCCGCTGTTCGCCCTCGCCAACGCAGGTGTTCCGTTCGAGTTTGCGGATCTCGCAGATCCGGTCGCACAAGCGGTGGCGGCGGGTTTGCTTATCGGTAAGCCGCTGGGCATCGTCGTCTTCAGCTTACTTGCCGTCAGCATCGGATTGGCGAAGTTGCCTGCAGGTGTGTCCTGGGGTGCGCTAACAGGTGGGGGCTTTCTCGCTGGCATAGGCTTCACGATGGCGCTGTTCATCGCCGGGCTCGCCCTCGAGGGAGAGATACTGGACGCGGCTAAAGTGGGCGTGCTCGGTGCGTCCGTCGTTGCGGCTGTGATCGGCATGTCGATAATGAGTACGCTGCTGCCGAAACGAGCAGCGACGCGTATCGAT
>JBDHAI010000389.1:0-2511 GCA_039588155.1 Gemmatimonadota bacterium
CGCAGCTCCCATAGCGATGCCCACCGTTGCGGCGGCCAGGGCGGGAGCATCGTTGACGCCGTCGCCGATCATCGCCACGGCGCCGCTTTGCCTCTCGAGCTCACCGACCCTATCGACCTTGTCGTTGGGCAAGAGCCCGGCGTGGTACTCATCGATGTCGAGCCGACGGGCGATGGTAGCGGCGGTCGCTTCGTGGTCGCCGGTGAGCATCACGATCCGTTGTACGCCGAGCTGGCGCAATTGTCTAATAACGCTACTCGCCTCTTCCCGCTCCTTGTCGGCTATCGCGAGTATGCCGAGGACCTGTGAGTCTTCGCCGACGCAGACCGGGGTCTGGCCCGCGGTCGCGAGGCGATCGAGCTGCGGCCGCCAAGCGTCGGCGCCTTTGCCAAACAGCTCGGGTCGCCCGATTTGATAGAGCTTCCCGTCCAGGCGGGCCCTCGCTCCGCGGCCGGCCTGAGCTTCGAAGTCGGAGATCTCGTGTTGCGGATCGAGGCCGGCGTTATGGGCAGCTTGGCGGATGGCGTAGGCTATCGGGTGTTCGGATCGTGCTTCGAGGGCGGCGGCGAGCGCCAGCAGGCTGTCGCCATCGCGGCTCGAGCTCGTGGACGTGACGACATCGACGACATAGGGCTTGCCTCTCGTGAGGGTACCCGTCTTGTCGAAGGCGACGACGCGAATCCTTGAGAGCGCCTCGAGGTGGATGCCGCCTTTGATCAACACGCCGTTGCGTGCGGCACTGGTAATCCCGCTGACCACGGCGACCGGGGTCGAGATCACCAGGGCACACGGGCATGAGATGACCAGAAGTGTCAAGCCGCGGACAAACCAGATACCGAAGGGGGCGCCCATGGCTAGCGGCGGTATCAGCGCGAGGCTGACTGCGAGCAGCGTTACCGCGGGTGTGTAGTAGCGGGCGAACCTCTCGACGAACCGCTCGCTGGGTGAGCGGGCGGCGTCCGCCTCCTCGATCAGATGGATGATATGTGCCAGCGTGGTGTCGCCCGCGCGCTTTGCCGCTTCGACCTCGAGGTACCCTTCGCGGTTCATCGAGCCGGCATACACGTAGTCGGCAGGCTCTTTAGTCACCGGCATCGACTCGCCGGTTATCGGGCTTTGGTCGACCGCGGAGATTCCCTCCCGCACCCAGCCGTCGATGGGCACCTTCTCGCCTGGGAGGACCTGAACGATGTCCCCGGGCCTCAAGTCCTCGACGCCCACCGTGACGAGGCGGCCGTCACGCTGAACGCGAGCCGTGGCTGGCGCCAGGTCGAGCAGGCTCTCGATGGAGCGCCGGGCTCGGTCCACCGCATAGCGCTCCAGCAGCTCGGCGATGCCGAACAGGAAAGCGATGCTGCCGGCCTCGAAGAACTCGCCGATGCCCAGGGCGCCGAATATCGCCACCGTCATCAGGAAGTTCATGTCCAGCCGCAGCGCGCGCGCGGCGCGAAGGCCTTTGGGGAAGAAGTTGAGGCCTCCTACCAGTGCCGCGAGAACGTAGAACACCGCGCTGGCGTCCAGCGTCCACATCCATCCGCTCCACACGGCCGGGTTCGGTCCGAAAAGGCGTAATGCCAGGCCGGCTGTGAGGGCGAGCCCTGAGATGTAGGTGCGCTGGGCGTCTCGGCTTCTCCACACGCCCTTTCCTTCACGCAGCCGGGCTTCGTGACGTCGGCCGTCACGCTCCACCGTGTAGCCCAGGGCGCGGACGGCGTTCTCCAGAGCTTGCTCACCCATCGCTCCCGGGTCGTACTCTACGCGCACGTCTTTGGAGAGGATGCGGGCATCGACGCGCTCGACGCCGTTCAATTTCTCGAGGCGGTCCGAGATGCGCCGGGCGCAGGAGGCGCAGTCCATGTCGGGCACGCCAAGCACGATCTCGCTGGAGGTCGGTCCTGCCTTCGAGCCGATGGCGCCCGTCACTCCAGCTCCTCCCTGACGTGCTCGAGCCCCAACTCGAACAGCCTCGCCACATGCTCGTCGTCCAGAGCGTAGAAGGTGAGCTTGCCCTCGCGATGGTGGCGCACGAGGCGCATCTGGCGAAGCTGGCGCAGGTGGTGTGAGACGGCGGAGGGGCTGGCCCCCACGGCCGCCGCCAGATCGCCGACGCAGAGCTCGCGTTGGCTCAAAGCGCGCACGATCTGCAGACGCGTGGGGTTGGCGAGAATCTGAAAGGTGTCGGCGAAGAGGGTCAGCTCATCTTCGCTGCAGAGGGTAGCGCGAGCCGCTTCGACGCCCTTGGGGTCGACGATGTGAGAATCCGCGTCGGAGTTTGGGGTCCGGGCGCGTTCTGGGGTGGTGGTTACATATGAAGGCTTTGTCATATGTTCAAGAAAGCTAGCCCCGCCACACCCTCCTGACAAGGCCCGAGAAGCCGCTCCAGCTTTGACTACCGTGGCTCCAGCCTCTAATTTGCCTCTCATGTTCAAGCGTTTCCGCGAGAAGATCGAGCGCGCCCTCGAGAAGAAGGAGGCCGAGCGTCCCCTCACACGCGACGAGGTCGACCAGCTC
>JBDHAI010000390.1:0-2497 GCA_039588155.1 Gemmatimonadota bacterium
CACAGCCCCCAACTCGGTGGCGGTCCTTCCCTTCCATACTACGGGCTCCGGGCTCGACGTCTGGCGGGAGGGCCTGATGGATGTGCTGGCCGCCAACCTGGATGGCGTGGGCGGCTTGCGGGCGGCGGACACCCGCACGGTGATGAGCCACTGGAAAGGACGGTTCGGGAGTGGGGGCGCCCCTACCGACGAGGCTATCGCCGTAGCCCGGGGGCTCGGGGCGGATTGGGCGATCTACGGGCAGGCGGTGGAGCTGGGCGGCCAGGTGCGTCTGGATGCCCGCTTCTTTGACACCGAGACGGGTGACGAGGTCGCGTCGTCCAGCGTGGTGGGGTCACCGGACAGCCTGTTGCCGCTGACCGAGCGGGTGACGCTCGACCTGCTCCGCGGGCTGGGCCGCGAACAAGGTGTGGGCGACCGGGGCCAGGCTTTGACCTCCGCATCGTTGGAGGCGGTGAAGGCCTACCTGGAGGGCGAGCAGGCGATGCGGCGTTCCGAGTGGGCCGCGGCAGCCGACGGGTTCGAGCGCGCCCTCGAGGCTGACTCCAGCT
The DNA here is from genome assembly GCA_039588155.1 of Gemmatimonadota bacterium. GTDB lineage: Bacteria > Gemmatimonadota > Gemmatimonadetes > Palauibacterales > KS3-K002 > JBDHGH01. The sequence continues at coordinate 552 of JBDHAI010000390.1, forward strand.
TCGCCATGGCCGCCGCCCGGCTCAGTCACGCGTATGGCTGGCAGTACGCCGCCGGCAGTCCGGAGGTGGTCGAGGCCGCCGAGCGGGCCTTCCGCATGGCCGACCAGCTGCCGCCGCGGGACCGGGGACTGCTCGAGTTGAACCACGAGCTCGAGCAGGGCCGCGTGGATGCGATCGAGCTCGGTCGGCAGCTGACGAACCGTTACCCCGATGACCCGGAGCTCTGGTTCCAATTGGGCGAGGCCTACTACCACATCGGCTACGCCGGCAACGTTCCGGACGACGAGCGGGTCAGGGTGTTTAACCGCGCCGTGGCGCTCGATTCGTCGTTTACGACCCCACTCATCCATCTAATCGAACTCGCAGGCGAGGATCGTGATCTGGAGGCGTTCGACCTCTACACCCGGCTCTACCTGGCACGCGACTCGACCAGCAACGAGGCGGAGCGGCTGCGCATCGCCCACGCGCTGGTCCGGGGTCCGACGGCCGACTTGCTGGCTGCACGCGAGCGCCTAGCCGAGCTGCCGGCGAACGACCTGGAGCAGATTATCCTCAAGCTGCGCGATCCCTCCTGGCACGCCGGGCGAGCCGCGATACTCGAGGAGATAGCGGACCCGCGGCAAACGCTGACGGATCGTGCCTCGTCGTACTACTTCTGGACGAACCTCTTCGAGATATGGCGCGGCCGGGCGTCGCAAGCGCAGGCGGCCCTGACCGAGGCGCAAGCGTTGCGGCCCGACCACAACGCCGTCTGGTTCTATCAGCTCGCCCATATCGCCGTCGGCTCGGGCGACCCGGCTCTGGCCGAGCGGACCATCGCCCGCAGCCGCGAGCTGGGTGTCCTCGACTTACCGATGGGCCGCTGGGTTCTGGGTGCCTATTACCTGCGGAACGATGAGCTCGATCGCGTGGCTGCCACCGCCGACACCCTGGACTTACAGGCCGACAGCCTGGGCGCCGCCGGCGATACCGTCGAGGCGCGAGTCGCGGTTGGCCTGGCCCTCGGTCTGCGCGGGCTGCTGGCGGGTCAGCGCGGTGAGTACCGGGAGGCCGCCTCCATACTGCGCCGTTCGGTGCCGCAGTCGTCCTCGCTCGGGAGCGAGTGGATCGCCATCAACCACCAACGCCTCGCCCTGGCCGGTGCGCTGGCGGAGTTGGGCGAAACGAGCGAGGCGTTGCGCGTGCTGGAGTCCGGCTTCCGCTTCACGGCCTTCTGGACTGTCCCGGCGACTCTCTTCCGGGCCCAACTGTACGAGCAGAGCGGCGAGCGCGAGAAAGCGATCCGCGATTACGCCTTCGTGGCGGACCTGCTGGAAGACTGCGACCCCGCGTTCGAGCCGCAGCGCGAATCGGCAGAGCGCGCTCTGGAACGGCTGCTGGCCGAGTCGTAACGGTACGCGATCTCAGACGTTCAGCGCAGCTCCTTCAACTCGATCACGACCGGCTGGCCCGCGGGCTCCTGCTTGAGCACGATGTGAGGGGCCTGCTTGCGCACGTAGAGGGTGGCCGAGCCTTCGCCACCGCTCACTTCCAGCTGATACGCCTCGAACTCGCCGGCGGGGACGGTGACCGTGGTCTCACCCACGACTTTGACCTTTAGCATGTAGGTGTTCCCGGACTGGGCGCTGAAGGCCGGCATCTCGATCTCCGAGTTCGCCTCGAAGTCGGCCAACCACACCATATAGTCATCCATGCCGGGTAGCAGCGTCCCCTCAACAACTTCCGCCCTCACCTCCCGAGGCTCCTCGCTCATGCCGCTGACCGTGCCGGTCACGACACCGCTCTCCAGGCGCAGGTCGATCTCGACGCCCTGAGCCCCCGCCTTTTGCGACGCAAAGGACTCGATCCCGGTAAAGCTCGCCGCGTCGAAAACCACCTCCTGCTCCAACGTCATACCCATGGCGCCACCGGCACTCTGGGAGCGGACCACATCGCGGCCGTCCAGC
>JBDHAI010000391.1:0-2494 GCA_039588155.1 Gemmatimonadota bacterium
AGCGGCGCATCTTGAGACGATTCCGGCCGGTGAATATGTCGTTCTGACCGTCGGCGACACGGGCACTGGGATGAACGAAGACACGCTCTCCAGGATCTTCGAGCCTTTCTTCACGACAAAAGAGAAAGGGCAGGGCACGGGCCTCGGACTCGCGACCGTGTACGGAATCGTCAAGCAGAGCGGTGGCTACGTGTCGGTTGAGAGCACGCCGGGTGAGGGAACGACCTTCAAGATCTATCTGGCACAGCTACCCGGCGAGGTGAGTCCGGAGGCGAATGACAGGCGTCCGGAATCCATCCGGGGCAGCGAGACGATCCTGCTGGTGGAGGACGAGGCGGCGCTGCGTGCGCCCATGCGCCGGGGCCTCGAGAAAGAAGGTTACAGCGTCAAAGAGGCGGCGAATGCCTCAGAGGCCCTCGCGATCTGCGAGAGCGCCGAAGAAGAGATCGATCTGATGGTGACCGATCTCGTCATGCCGGGTATCGATGGCCTGGAGCTCGGCAGACGCGTGATGAAGATGCGGCCGGGCATCAAAGTGCTCTATACCTCGGGCTACACCGACGCGATGGTCGCCCGAGATGACGTCGTCGAGGCGGGCGACTTCCTGCAGAAGCCTTACACACCCTCCGCTCTCGGGGCAAGAATCCGGCAGCTGCTCGAGACCTAGAAGCGATTGCTCGCGCCAGCCCCGTTCTCTCCGTCCTACCTCATAACCAACGAATCGAACAACTCTCGGGTGACGCTGGCGACGCCGTTAACCGCCTCGGCGAAGGCTTCCTCGTTCACCTTCGACGGCACTCTGTAGCCACTCACTTTGCGCACAAACTGGAGGGCCGCGTCGTGGAGCTCCTGATCGGTCGGCGGCCCCTCCGGTCGGCGGAGCTTCTTGATGTTTCTGCACACCTGTTCAAACCTCCTCGGCTGCGTCGGCGGAAGCCAACCCGTCCTCACGGTCGCGTACCATCGGCCGCGGCCTTCGATCCACGATCAGCTGGAAGATGTCCGGCCTACCGTAGTGGCCCGCCACATCGAGCTGGAAGCGAGGTCCCCGCAGTTCGCGCGGGTCGATTTCGCCGTAAACGATGGTCTCCTCTTTCTCGACGGGCCCGGCGATGGGCTTACCGTCCGGATCCACGATGACGCTGTGGCCGGGGTTGAGCCACTCGATGTCGGCGGGCAGGTATTGCTCCTTGAAGTGGAACCGGTCCGGAATGTCGTCTCTGTGGATTACCGAGCAACACCCGATCACGTAGACGCGCCCCTCTTTCGCCGTGTGTCTCAGTGTCGAAATCCATGGCTCGCCTCGATCCCAAGTCGGAGCGACGTGGATCTGTGAACCCCAGGCCCACATGGCGTCGCGAGCGAGGGGCAGGTAGTTCTCCCAGCACGTCAGGCAGCTGAGCCGGCCGATCGGCAGGTCGTAGACACCCAACGTGCTCCCGTCGCCCATCCCGTGCACCAACTTTTCGCCGACCGTCGGAACCAGCTTGCGGTGGGCGCCGACGATCTCGCCGTGCGGATCGATGCAGAGCGCGGTGTTGTAGAGCGTGGTCCCACTGGCCTCCGCATTCAGCTCGTTCATTCCCATCACCACGGAGACATTAGCTTCGTGCGCCGCTGCGCACAGTCGATCGGTCGCGCCGCTCGGGATAGTCACGGCGTTGTCGAGTAGCTCCGTATAGAGCTCACGAAGCGCACGTGTCTCCACCGGAGGTATGAACCAGACCCATAGAGGGTAGGTCGGTATGAAGCACTCGGGAAATACGACCAGCTTCGCGCCGGCACCGCTCGCCTCGGCGATCAGGGCACAGGCCTTGTCGACGGTGGCCTCGCGATCGAGGAAGACCGGCGTGGCCTGGACCGCCGCAACACGAAAATGCTCATTCCGCGTCGAGGACATAGGCACTCCTGGTTGGGCCTGCCATTGTTCCTTTCAGGTCGTGTTAAGGCCCTAATACTAGGGGGAGTGATTCGGCGCGTCTAGAAACGCTCGCGGTGAGGCGAGCCAGCAACTAGCTTGGTTCGACTGTTCCAAGGCGGATTCGGAGCAGTCGGCGCGCAGCGTGATGCATAGTGATCCGGCCGTACAGGGTGGGATCATGCGTGCCGAGCTTTTTCCTTACAAGATCGTTTTCATGGGTGACGGAGGTTCCTGATGTTGCAACTCACGACGCTGCGTCTGCCCGCGCGGTTGTTGACCGGTCTTGCTGCGGCCTTGTTCCTGTCCGTCGGCAGCGCCTCGCCCGGTGTCGCACTCGCCGACGACGAAGAGATCCCGAGCATAGAGAAGAAGACCAAAGGTATGACCCACCTGGAGGGCTTCTTCGATCTCTACTGGGATGAAGTCGACGGTAAGCTCTACTGGGAGATCGACCGCTGGGAGACAGAATTCCTGTATCAGGTTTCTCTGCCCACTGGGCTGGGCTCGAATCCAGTGGGGCTCGACCGCGGACAACTCGGCAGCACGTACGTGCTGAAGGCCCGACGCGTGGGC
>JBDHAI010000392.1:0-2491 GCA_039588155.1 Gemmatimonadota bacterium
TGGCTGGCTCAGCTCGGCGATGATATCCTCGACCTGCCCCACGACCTCGGGTATGCCTCGCTTCTCACCGATCCCTTTCAGCTCTGACACGAGGAAGGCGGCCGTCGCGAAGTCGCCCTCCGCCAGCACGCGCGGCAGCATTTGTCGCAGTATCTCGATGATCTCGCCGCGCCGTTCTTCATCACCCATCTCGAATTGATCGAGCATAGCAATGAGCACGTCGCGCTTCACCGGACGATCCCACTCGCGCAGCAGCTCTTGCTGGAGATGTGCCACGTCGGCTTCGTCGAGGAAGTAGAGGGACGGCTCGAAGTCCTCGCGCAGCGTGGGCGCCTGCAGCTCCGGTGACAACTCGAGCTCCGGCATCATCGGCAGATCACCCGTCGTTTCCACGTCGGGTAGACCACTCGACGGGAGAGGTGGCTCGTCACCCAGCACGTCGACGTACTCGTAACGCAGGTGCTGGAAGTCGGCGTTCCACATCAGCGTGAGCAGATCTTCTTCTTCCTCCTTGAGCCTTCTCGACAGACCGATGATGTCGATGAATCTCTGCAGTTCCTGGTCTTCCACACCCGGCCTGAAATCGATGCGCCGGATGCCATCCTTGTAGAGCTGGAAAGCAAGGTTCTCGTGGCCGCCTGCCCGTCCTTTGTAGACCGGGTGGGTTTCCCAGCGGATCTCGTTCTCGTGGATCGCGAAGCTGAGCGTCTGCTCGACCGTCCAGACGTGGCCGAGGCGATCGTGGAGCTCTTCGTAGAATTGGTGCAGCAGAGGGTTGCCCTGGACGTAGAGCTGCGAGGCGCGCAGCGTCTTCATGAAGGAGACGAAGAAGTCCTTGATCTCGCCGGCGACCGCGGTCTCTTCGACCATCTCGTCATCGACCGTTCCCAGCTCGAGACCCAGAACGTCGGTCGCATCTTCGCCCGCGCCCGTAGCCGCGCCTGGAGAGCCGGAAGCCGGAGCCTGCGGGCTCGACTCAGACTCGATGGGCTCGAAATCGAAATCGGGTAGATCGCTGAGGGGTTTCTCGTCCATCACCACTTCCCTCCCGCTCGCACGCCGCTCCCCGCTTCCAAGCGTGCCACCTCCGCCACGTCCTTGTCGCCTCTTCCGCTGAGGCACAGTAGCACCTGCCGGCCCTGCCAGCGCTCCGCCTCGCGTATGAGCTGCGCCAGCGCATGTGCCGGCTCCAACGCGGGAATGATACCCTCGAGTCGCGCCAGTGTGCGGAAAGCGCCCAGAGCCTCCGCGTCGGTCACGCTCTCGTAGCGCGCCAGGCCCTGGTCCATCAGGTACGCATGCTCGGGCCCGACACCCGGGTAGTCCAGCCCCGCCGAAACGGAATGGGTCTCCCTGACCTGACCCGCGTCGTCCTGCAGCAGGTAGCTGAGCGACCCGTGCAGCACTCCCGGCTTGCCTCGCATCAGGGTGGCCGAATGACGTTCGCTCTCGAGGCCGGCGCCCGCGGCCTCGACGCCAATCCGCTCGACGGCCTCGTCGTTCAGGAAGCCGTAGAACATGCCGATGGCGTTGGAGCCGCCGCCTACACAGGCGAAGACGGCGTCAGGTAGACGTCCTGTCAATGACAGTATTTGCTGCCGCGCCTCCCGTCCGATGACGGTCTGGAAGTCGCGAACCAAGCAGGGGTAGGGGTCCGGACCGACCACTGACCCAATAATATAGTGGGTTTCACCCACATTCGTCACCCAATCCCGAATCGCCTCGCTGGTGGCGTCTTTGAGCGTCCGGCTGCCCGCCTGTACCGCCCGTACCTCGGCCCCCATCAGCTCCATGCGAAAGACGTTCAGCGCCTGCCGCTCCATGTCCCGCTCGCCCATGTAGACGCAGCATTCCATATCGAATAGAGCCGCCACCGTCGCGGTCGCCACGCCGTGCTGCCCTGCCCCGGTCTCAGCAATCAGCCGTTTCTTGCCCATCCGCTTCGCCAGAAGTCCTTGGCCCAACGTGTTGTTGATCTTGTGTGCGCCGGTATGGTTGAGGTCCTCCCGTTTCAGGTAGACGTCGACCCCGCCCAGCTCGGCGCCGAGACGGGTTGCCCGGGTCAGCGGCGTCGGGCGCCCCACGTACTCGGTCAGCAGCGCATGCAGTTCGGCCGCGAAGCCTGCGTCCTGCTTCGCCTCGGCATATGCCGACTTCAGCTCATCTAACGCGGCGATGAGCGTCTCCGGCACATAGCGCCCGCCGTAGGGGCCAAACCTTGCGTCTCTGTCAGTTGAGTTCGGGTTCGATCGCGTTGTTCCCATCTCTTACGATCCCGTGACCGGTTGAACGTTGAACGTTGAACGTTCAACGTTCAACGTTCAACACCGCCTCGATAAAAGCACGCACCGCTTCCGGATCCTTGATGCCCATCGCTCTCTCCACACCGGAACTCACGTCCACCACATCTGGGCGGACTTGCCGAATCGCTTTCTCGACGTTCTCCGGACCGAGGCCGCCGGCGAGGATGAGTTGGACGTCACGGGGCCAG
>JBDHAI010000393.1:0-4629 GCA_039588155.1 Gemmatimonadota bacterium
TGGCGAATCGAAGTCCAAGAGGATGTCCACCGCTTTGCGGCGTGCCTCCGGGTTCAGCGAGTCGAGATAGGCCACCTCGGTCTCGCCGAGGACCTGGATTCTACCGCGAGGGAAGCGCTCGGTATACCCCGCCAGGGCCAGGCCCGGGCTGGAGATCTCGGCCTGACTAATCAGTCGATCGAGCGGCCGTTCATCGCGCGTTGCCAGACGCAAGCGCAGGCTGGCGCCGCGCAGTCTGAGCAAATCCCCTACGGTCAAACTCACGATTCGCTACCCTCGACCGCCTCCTCAGGCTGGATCTCCTCGTTGAGCCGCGGGGCCTGATGGTCTCGAAGCCGGTCGTGACGTCGCTTCAGCTGGCGAGCCAGCTTGTCGGAGACTTTGTTTACGGCGGTGCGGAAGTCCTCGGCAACGGCCTCGGCATATAGATCAACGTCTCCATCGAGGGCCGCACGCGCCTCGACGCGCTTGTCTCGATTCTCACATGTCAATGTCAAACCGACCCGTGATAATTTCTGGTTGAAGCGGTCGAGTTTCGAGATACGGCTTTCGACGTGCTGACGCAGCGTGTCGCTCATTTCGAAGTGGCGCGCAGTCATGGAAATGTTCATGTCACCTCCGACCTTAACGTGTTGAAAAGGTGATCGCCCCGGAGATGGGCATTGGCGTGAACCTCCTGAAGGTGGGCTTCGGTTTCATCCGCCGTGCGGTCCCAACTGAACTTACCCGCGAAGCGGGCGGCGCCGGCTTGCAGCTTGTTGCGCAGGTCACGGTCCAGGGCCAGACGCCGCAGAGCGTCGGTCCAGGCGCTCACGCTTCCGTGTCGCACGAGCAAACCGCTCTCTTCGTGGGCCACCGATTCGCGAAGCCCGGGCGAATCGGAGGCCAGGGTGGGAGTGCCCGAGGCCGCGGCCTCGATATTGGTGATCCCCCAGCCCTCTTTAGGGGATGGGTACACTGTCGCCCAGGCTTTGCGCAATAGCTTGATCTTTTCCCCCTCTGTAACGAACCCAGAGAACTCCACCTGTCCGGGCGCCCGTGCCTGGGCATAGGCCCGCAGTCCGGCTTCGTGATCCCCCTTTCCGGCCAATATGAGTCGAGCGTTTACACCCAGTCGGTCGAGCTCGGCCAACGCGTCGATGACCGTTTCCAGGCCCTTGTAGCGCTTCAAGCGTCCCACGTAGACGAACGTGGGTTGCTCGAACCGCTGGACCGACGGATCGCGATGGAAGCGGGTGTGGTCGATACCGGGATAGATGACTCGAATGCTCTCGGCTTGTACACCGCGATCCACGAGGTCGTTCGCGGTCGAGCTGGAAATCGCCTGGAAGGGCGCGTCGGCGTAGAAATACGGCAGCGGGCGCTCGGCGAGCCAGACCGCGGTGGCGAACGGCACCGAAGCTTCTTGAAACGCGGTGGCGCCGAAGAGGTGAGGTATCAAGGCAACCACCGGCGCGTGAGCCCAGAGCGGACAATAGAGCGGAATCTTGTTGATATCCTCCACGACGAGGTCGAAGCCATCATCCCGGAGATGCTTGCGATAATAGCTTCTTGCAAGAAACGTGAAACTGTGACGGCCACCGACCCGGAGTACGTGCATGCCGTCGAGCTCTTCGCGGGGCGACAACTCTGCCCAACCCGAGCACAGCAAAGTCACATCGTGTCCCCGCCCTGCCAGCCGACCGAAGATCTCATGGAGGTGGATCTCCGCGCCGCCCGCCTGGGGGTTCTTGAGGTCCTGCCAGTTGATGACGAGAAGCTTGAGACGGTCCGTGCTCATCGGGGGTCCGAGAGCTGTTCGGGTTCCAGTTGCCGAAGCAGGGCGTCGAGGACGCCGTTGACGAAGCGTCGACTTTCCTCAGTGCTGAACCAATCGGCCAGACGGATCGCCTCCTGGAGAGAGACGCGTAGCGGGACATCGTCGATGAAGAGCATTTCGGCGCTCGCCAGGCGAAGGATGTTACGATCAACGGTGGACATCCTCGAGAGCCGCCAATTGTCGGACAGTGCTTCGATGCGGGCGTCGATTCGGGGGAGCTCTCGCTCCAGAGAGTCCAGGAGGAGGTTGCAGTACTCCTGCGCCGCGGGACCGAGCGGGCGCTCATCCGACCCGTCGAGCTCGCGATCGACTGCGCGAAGCGGTTCTTCGCCCCCGCGTGTCTCCCAAGCGTAGAGAACCTGCAGGGCCCGAGCTCTGGCCCTAGTCCTACTCCCCATCCAGTTGGTCGAGAAGGTCGGCCATCTCGATCGCCGCCAGCACCGCCTTCCAGCCGTGATTGCCGGCCTTGCTGCCAGCGCGTTCCAGGGCTTGTTCCATCGTGTCGGTCGTCAGCAGACCGAAGGACACGTAGGTGTCCGAATGGGTCGCCAGGTTGGCCAACCTCGAGCTAGCCGCGCTGGCCAGATAGTCGAAGTGAGGTGTCGCCCCGCGTATGAGTGCCCCGAGGGCAACCCAGAACACGTCGATCTGCTCGTCGCTGCCGCCGTGCTGCCGCAGGCAGTCGAGGGCACCGGCGAGCAGCTGACGGGTGATGAGCTCGTTAGTGCGGCTGACGACGAGGGCAAAGCGGCGATCCTCGGCTCTGAACCTTCCATATATCTCCCGCATACCTAACCCGCGACTTTCTCGTCGGTCGGTATCAAGTGCCCCATCTTCTCGCGCTTCGCCTTCAAGTAGCTGGCGTTGTGTCGGTTCGCCTTCACGGTGATCGGCACCTGCTGGGTGACCGACAGACCGTAGCCCTGGAGACCGACGATCTTCTTCGGGTTGTTGGTCATCAGACGCATCGACTTGATTCCCAAATCGAGCAGGACCTGAACGCCGATGCCGTAGTCGCGCAGATCGGCCGGGAAGCCCAGCATCTCATTGGCCTCGACCGTGTCCATCCCTTTCTCTTGAAGCTGGTAGGCGCGGATCTTGTTCATCAAGCCGATGCCCCGCCCTTCCTGCTTCATATAGACCAGCACGCCTTCGCCTTCTTCGTCAATCCGGCGCAGGCTGGACTGCAACTGCTGGCCGCAATCACAACGGTGGGAATGGAAGACGTCGCCTGTCAGACATTCGGAGTGCATGCGTACCAGGACATCCTCCCGGCCCGCGACCTCGCCTTTGACGAGCGCCACGTGCTCCCGGTGATCGACGTCGTTGGCGTAAGCCACGACGCGAAAGTCCCCGAAGGCGGTAGGAAGCTTCGCCTCCGCCACCCGGTGAACCAGCCGCTCCGTTTTCAGCCGGTGCGCGATGATTTGCGCGACGGTCACGAACTTGAGTTGGTGACGACTGGCAAATTCCTCCAGCTCGGGCCGTCGCGCCATGGTCCCGTCATCGTTGAGGATCTCGCAGATCACGCCCGCCGGTGTCAGGCCCGCCATGCGAGCCAGGTCGACCGATGCCTCGGTCTGCCCGACGCGCTGCAGCACGCCACCCAGCTTGGCTCGCAACGGAAAAATGTGACCGGGTCGGCGGAGATCCTCCGGTCGGCTATTGGGGTCGATGGCAACGCGAATGGTCTCGGCTCGATCCGCCGCACTGATTCCTGTGGTGACGCCGTGCTTGGCGGTGGCATCGATGGAGACCATGAACGCCGTGCTTTGCGAGTCTGAGTGGTGGTCTCCCATCGCGGAGAGCACGAGCTCCTCGACCCGCTCCGACGTCAGCGACAGGCAGATGAGACCGCGACCGTGGGTGGCCATGAAGTTAATGACCTCCGGGGTGATCATCTCGGCGGCGCAGACCAAGTCGCCCTCGTTCTCTCGGTCCTCATCGTCCGCAACGATCACCATCTCGCCCCGGCGAATTGCAGCTACCGCGTCTTCAACCGTATCGAATGCGATTTCGCTCATTTTCTAGCTCGTTCGATGCGCCGCCCCAGGACCCCAGCGACCTCTGATTCGTTTACTGGCCACGTGTCTCGTATCCCCACTCCAGCAGCCGCTGCGACAAATCACCCGGCCCGCCCTCGCGAACCTGTTCCAGCGCGCGAGCGACGTACTTCCCGATCATGTCGGCCTCGAGGTTGACCCGCATACCCGGGGCCAACCTGGCGAGGTTGGTATGGTCATAAGTATAAGGAATTATGGCCACTTCCGCAGTCCCGCCGCCCGGCAACGCGTTGACGGTCAGCGACACTCCGTCCACGCAGATCGACCCGTGCAGGATGGTGAACGGCTCGACCGTGTCCGGGAGGCTGAAACGGATCCGCCACATCCCGCCCTCTTGCTTCACCGACGTGACTTTCCCCACCCCGTCGACATGGCCCTGCACGAAGTGGCCGCCGAAGCGCTCACCCGCCGCGATGGGACGCTCGAGGTTTACCATCCGACCGCGCCGGTACTCGCCCAGCGTCGTTCGCGAAAGCGTCGTGGCAATGGCCTGGACCCTGAAATCGCGTGGGCCCAGCGAGACGACCGTCTGGCAGACGCCGTCGACGTTGATACTGTCGCTCGGCTTCAGATCCTCGAGCACCTTCTTGGCAGCGATAACGAGCTCACGCCCGTTACTCACGTCCGCGGCCGAATCGACGATCCCGATCTCCTCGACAATTCCGCTGAACATTTCGAGTCCTGTCCCGCTCAGGCCTTGGGGCGCCGCGGTGCCAAAGCCAGCAACGTCACTTCTCCCAACTCCCG